>NZ_JBHWIE010000106.1:3552-23353 GCF_042732085.1 Actinosynnema sp. NPDC059797 | reverse complement strand
CACCCCGGGGGTCGGGGCGGTGTGTGGGGGGCGCCTGGCCCCGGGTGGGGGTGGGGCCGGGGGGGTGTGATGAACTCCTTGCCGCTGCACGCCGCCGGGCACCACCTCGACGGGAGCGGGCGGTCCGTCCTGGACCGGGTGGTGTCCTCCTATACCTACTCGGTCCGGGGCCTTGCCTACGCCCGTCGCGGCGGCTCGGGGCGAACCCGGTCGGCGCTCGTCGTGGCGATGCCCGACACCCCCGGAGCCTCGCCCCTCAGCTCCGCGATGGACGAGGTGTCCGACGTGGTGGCGCTGCTTCGCGACACCGAGGTGCTCGTCTCCTCGGGAGCCACCAGGACCGCGGTCCTGAAGTCCCTGCCGCACCACTCGATCGCCCACTTCGCCTGCCACGCCGTGGGTGACCCGGTCAACGCGGGCCTCGGCCGGTTGCTGTTGCACGACCACGACTCGTCCGCCCTCACCGTCGAGGCGCTGTCCCGCCTGGACCTGGGACACGTCGAGTTGGCGTTCCTCTCTGCTTGCCACACCTCCGAGACCGCCGAGTGGCTGGCCGACGAGGCCGTGCACATCACCGCGGCCTTCCACCTCGCCGGGTGCCGGAACGTCGTGGGCACCATCACCCCGGTCAACTCGACGGCGGCCCGGATCACCGCGGCGGTGTACGACCATCTCACCTCCGGTGGCAGCACAGAATCTCGGCTTTCGGACATCGCGCTCGCGCTGCACCACGCCGTGCGCCTCGTCCGGGAGACCTTCCCGGCGGCACCCACGACGTGGGCCGCGTCCGTCCATGTCGGCACCTGATCCCCGGAGCACCCGTGCAACCCTTGGCCGAAGTCGCCCTCCTGCTTACCGAGGAGCTGCGCTCGTTTCACGTCACCGATATCCGCCTGGGCGGCATCACGTTCCAGGGCATGCGGGTCCACCCCCTCGCTGGCGCACCGACCGGGTACGACGCGTACCTGGTCAAGGTGAACCACCAGCTCGTACTCGACCCCGAGGCGCCGACGCCGACCTGGACCGAGGTCGGGCTCCGCTTCACGACCCCGGACGCCGTGGTGAGCGATGCGCTGCCGAGAGCGGTCTCGGTCGAGACTCCGCCCGTCCGCTACGCCGTCACCGAGGACCTGGATTTCATCCGCTACGAGCCCGACCTGGCCGGCAGGGTGTTGCACGACCACGTGCCGCTGCCCTCGCTGACGCCCGTGGTCGACTGCCTCGACGTGGGCGGGCCCGGTGTCCGCTGGCGGCGCACCGGCAGGGTTCGGCCGGGTTCCGACGTGGGGTGGCTGACCATCGTGGTCCCGTCGGGGTGCCGGGAACTGGCCGGCGAGGCGGTCGCGGACTACGCGCTGGAGCTCGCCGACACGTGGAGCCTGCACCCGCGTGGCCGCGGCGACCACTTCACCATCCGGCTGCCGCGCGCCGCGGTTTCCGACACCGCGGTCCCGGCCACCACCGCGATCACGGTGCGGCTCGGCTTCACGGTCGATGTCGTCGGCTACGGCAAGCGGTCCGTCCGCGAGCGCCAGCAGGTCCAGGCCCGCCTGCGGAAAATCTTCGACGACGTGACAGCGGACGCGGATGTCACGCTCGGCGGCGACTACTTCCAGGGCACCGGTGACGGCGTCGTCGCGTTCTTCCCGCCTGACGCCGACCTGCCCACGGCCCTTGACCTCCTGCTGACGGCACTGCCACGAGCGCTGGCCGCCGACAACCAAACCCACGAAGACCAGGTGCGGCTGCGCATGGCGATGGACATCGGCACCGTGGGCCTCGGGCCGCTCGGCTTCACCGCCGACGCGGTCATCAACTTCTGCCGGCTCGTGGACAGCCGGCCGATCCGCGACGCCGTCGCCCGTGACCGGGACGCGCCGGTCGCAGTGCTCGTCTCCGACACGGTCCACCACATGCTCGTCAGCCGCTTCGAAGAGTTCGCGGAGATCGACTTCGAACGGGTCGACGTGGTCGTGAAGAACTACCAGGCGCAAGCCCACCTGCTCGTGCCCCGCCCGGCCCTGTCGTCGTAACACCCGTCCCGACGAACCTGATCGCAGAAAGGCGCCTCCCGTTGGGGTTCGAAGAAATCCTCGTGCGCTTGCAAGACGTGCTCAAGCACCACCAGGAAGACCCGCGACGTCGAGCCGAGCTTATCGGTGAGAACGTGCTGGCCGATGCCCGGGCGCTCCAGCAGGCCGCGGAGCCCGTCGACCCGCACCACCTCACGGCCGCGGAGTCCGAACGCCTGGACCAAGTGCACCACCACCTGGGCTGGCTCCACCTCTACCGCTGGGCGGTGCTGAGATCGCTCGCTGCGTCCGAACCGGGTGCAAAGGCGTCGACGGCCACCGTGGACAATTACCACGAGCTCGCCAGGGCGATCTCCTTCTTCCTCCCGCACGCCATGTCGGCGGACTTCGTGCCGATCCCGTTACAACCCTTCCTCGGCCCCTTAAGCCAGCCGTACGAGCAGATCATGTTGGCCTGCAAGTTCCTGTCCCAGGAGTCCGAAACCACCAGTGACCCGGTCGTGCTGGACGTCGGCATCGCCCTCATGACCGCCGCCCTCACGGTGTTGCCGAACGCCGACCAGATGTTTCTGATCTCCCTGTCCACGCTCAGCGAGGCTTACGAAACCCGGTTCACGCGCAACGGCGAAATGGCCGACCTCCAGCGGGCCATCGACCTCCGCGAGACGATCACCGCGCGCGTTCGTCCGGGCGAGCCGTCCTACGCGATGAACCTGAGCAAGCACAGGCACTTGTACGTAAGGAAGTTCGAGGTCACCCTCTCGGTGGACGACCTCCTGCGAGCGATCAGGGTAGGCGAACTGAGCGTGAGGGCGACCCCCGCGGACGACCCGATGTTCGGCGAGCGGAGCAACGCCCTGGGAGACCTCCGCCGGGAGGCGTTCATCCGCACCGGCGCGCTGGACCACGTTAACCGGGCCATCGAACTGGGTGAGCAGTCGGTGGCCAACGGCCGACCGGCCCACCCGGACCTGGCGATCCGCCTGTCGAACCTCTCCCTCGCCTACCTCGAGCGCCACCAGGCCACGGGTGTGGCGGAGGACCTGGAAATGGCCGTGCGGCTCGGCGAGGAAGCCGCCTCCATCATGCCCGAGGATCGTTACGACCTCGCCGGCACGCTCGCGAACAACGCGATGTGTTACATCACGCGTTATGAGAACGACGGTGACGTCGCGAGTCTGGACCGTGCGATCCAACTCGGTGAGCGCGCGGTCGCGATGGCGCCACAAGACGACCCCGGCCTCAAGAAGTACCTGTCCAACCTGGCCATCTCCCGCCGCAAGCGCTTCGAGCGCGGCCTCGACCGGACCGACCTGGACCGGTCGATCGAGGTCGGTGAGCAGGCCGTCGCAGCCGCCACCGGGCACCCGCCGACCTTCGGCACCACTGCGCCGGCCTTGGCGTCGGCCTACGGCGCGCGATATGCGATCTCCTCCGACCCGAACGATCTCGACCGTGCCGTCCACCTCGGTGAAACTGCCGTGGCTGCCCTTCCGAAGGACCACCCGCGACATGTCCTGAACCGAGCGAACCTGGGCCGTTACCACTTCCTCCGATTCGTCGCCTCCTGGGACGTGGACGACCTGATCAGAACGGTGGAGTTCGGCAAAGCGGCATTGGAGGACACGCCGGACGGTGACACTAGCCTGCCGAGGACGCTTGCCGGAGTGGCCATCGGGCACCACGCCCTGATTACCTTGGATCCATCCGCGGCGAGACCGGGCTTCGCGCGCAAGCTCGCCGACAAGCTCGCCACCGCGACGACCGCGCCTGCCCTCGACCGGCTCAACGCCGGTCAGCACATCGGCATACTCGCCACCGCCGCAGGTGACACGCGGACGGCGGTCGAGGTGTTCGACTCGACCGCGTCGCTGTTGCCGATCGTGGCGTCACCCAGGGTCGAGCGATCCGATCGCGAGCACGTACTCGCACAACGCATCTCGCTGATCGGGCAGACGATAGCCGCGCACCTGTCCGCAGACGACCCGGTCGGCGCGGTCGAGGTGGCCGAGTTGGGTCGGGGCGTCATGTTCGCCGCCGAACTCGACTCGCGGTCCGAGCTCACCGAGCTGGCCGAGGTCGACGAAGACCTGGCCGCACGGTTCGAGGGGGTCCGCCGTCGCCTCGGCTCGTTCGTAGCGGACGACCACCATGCCGACGGCGCCCGGCGGCGGTCGTGGCAGGAGTACGACCGGTTGCTCACCCGGATTCGCGAGCTACCCGGCCTGTCCCGCTTCCTGCTGCCACCCGCATACGCGGATCTCCAGCGGGCGGTGCGGGGTGGCGTCGCCGTGCTGGTGAACGCCACCGACGAACGTGGCGACGCGATCATCATCCAACCCGAAGGCCTTCCGATCACGGTGCCCCTACCCGGCCTGCGGGCTGAAACGGCACATGAACACCTGATCGAATTCCGGAAAGCGGTGCACGAGCGCTTCTCACTGAAGGCGATCCTCAACCGGAAGCAGGTGTTCACCGACGTCCTGGTTTGGCTCTGGGACACCGTCGTCGAGCCGGTGGTGCAGGCGATGCCGGGACCCGACCGGGAAGAACCGACCAGGGTCTGGTGGCTGCCCACGAGCGCGGTCGCGACGCTGCCGCTCCACGCGGCCGGACACCCTGGGCAGGACGGCGCGTTGGATCACCTGGTCTCGTCGTACGTGCCAACGTTGCGTGCCCTCGCCTACGCGCGCAACCGCCCCGGCGCACGGGAACGCCGGCAGTTGACGGTCGCGCTTGAACGCACTCCCGGGTTCGGTGACTTGCCGGGCACCGTGGTCGAGTCCGCAGCACTGCACCCGGCTCAGTCGGACCTGCCCCTGTTGGACAACGCCCAAGCCACTGCGGACAAGGTGCTCGCCCAACTGCAGACGAGCACGTGGTGCCACTTCGCCTGCCACGCGGTGGACGACGCCGAGAGCCCGTCACGCAGCGCCCTGATGCTGCACGACAGGCCCCTTCAAGTTAGCGAGATCAGCCGCCTCAGGTTGGAGTCCGCCGAACTGGCCTACCTGTCGGCCTGCTCGACCGCCCACACCGGCCTGCGCCTGGCCGAGGAGTCCGTCCACCTCGCTTCGGCCTTTCACCTGGCGGGGTTCAAGCACGTGGTCGCCAGTTTGTGGCCCCTCAACGACGCTGTCGCCGCCGATGCGGCCAGGTACTTCTACCGGGGTCTGCTGCCGACCGCCGACACGAGTACAGCGGCACACGTCTTGCGCGCGGTCGTCCAGCGCTTGCGCGTCGAACACTCGGACCGTCCCGACCTGTGGGCGTCGCTGATCCACAGCGGACCATGAAGCTCATGGTTGTCGAAGCTGGTCGGACCCTGCAGGGGTGTCAAAAGTCGGCATCCTTGGCCTGACCTGCGAGTTGGCCGCCGCAGTGCTGGGGGTATTGATCAAACTGTGTCGGTAGAGGAAAGGTCGTGGTCGCAGCACTCTCGGTACCGGTGACAACTCTGGCCACTTGATTTGCGCACCTGTGTTCGACGGTCGTAGCGGCCGACATTAGAGGGGGTGAGAATTCGGCCTGCGGACGGAAGTGTGTACGATTAAATGTTCGGAAGCTAAACCGTAGTATCCGGCTGATCTGCAGTGAGGTATAGGATGCCGATGGTTCGACTTGCCCGGAAGTTACTTCTGGGACTGGGCGTCGTTCTGCTGGTGCACGCCTGGCGGGCGATGTCGAGGATGTTCGCACAGACCGGCCAACCAGGAGCGGCCATGAGCAATGGATATTCGAATTCTGATAAGGTGACCCTGCTTGCCGCGGTCTATCAGGCTGAACGTGCCGACAATGCAACGATCTTCACCAATGCACTGGCTGTGCTGGGATTCGCTCTGGCCTATGTAGCAGCGGTGCTTGGATTCGTGAGCACAGCAACTACTTTGCATGGTGTTCTGTTGGCTTTCGCGCCTGTGCCGGCCTGTGCGCTGATTGCCTACCATCAGGCGATGGTCGGGTTAAATGGAGCACGTGCGGCGGCCGCTCAACGCATCGAAAGGGTCATCGTTGGAATCGTCGACGACGATGAGCTGAAGGTTCGGGCGGCGACGAAACAGAGTAGATTACAGCGGGTGGTCGCTCCCAAGCCCGCAATGGCTGGCGAACCGAAGTTCGGTGTGGGTGTTGGCGAACAGTTCCTCGATCCAGGGCATGCATCTAGGGCTCGCACGCTCGCGGCTGGGCTGCCCTACATCTTCATCCTGCTGGGCACCATAGCGTTCACTGTCTTCATGCTGTATAAGGCGTTGCAGCACAATGGGGGTCTGCCTGCGATCTATGGGGGTGGGGTAAGTGCCAGCGTTCTGATCATTATTGCATGGTGGAATCTTTTTCTTAACGGGAAACGCCTTGAGGTCCGGCGGCTAGAATCGGCCTAGTGCTATTTAAACCTCCTATTGAGTCGAAACTGTTCGGTTGCCTACATGATGGCGTAGCGGACGTGTGGGGCCCGGAAGTAGCCGTGGACGATGTGCGGCTGGCGTTGGCGGCGGCGCAGGAAGCGTCGGGTCTCGTGGGCGAGGCGGTCGAGGTTGTGGGCGCGGGAGGCGTTGACGTTGCGTTTCAGGTCGGCGTTGAGCAGTTCGTCCGGGTTGAGCTCGGGGCTGTAGCCGGGCATCAGGCGCAGCTCGACCCGGTCGACGTTGGTCTCCATCCAGGCGCGAACTGCCTTGCCGCGGTGGACCGGGTGCCGGTCGGCGATGACGTGGACCTTCCTGACCGCCTGGCGGGCCACGCGGTCGAGGAACGCGGTGAACACGGTCGCGGTGAACCGCTCGGTGAACACGGTGAACCACAACGCACCACGCGAGGCGACTGCGGACATCACGTTGACCCGCAGCCATTTCCTGATCACCCGCACGATCGGCGTGCGGCCCTTCGGCGCCCAGGACCGGCCGGGCGGCGCGACATCCGAACGCAGCCCGCACTGGTCGACCCAGGCGACCGCCGCACCCTCCGCCTTCGCGCGCGTCTCGATCGCCGGATACTCCTCGTCCAGCCACGCGCGCACCACGGCGGGCTGCTGCTCGTAGGCGCGGCGGGCCGGACGCTGCGGGGTGAAGCCGTGGCGGCGCAGCCACAACCCCACACCCTGCTCGGTCATGTCCACGCCCACGACCAGGCCGATCAGCTCGACCACCGCCTGGCGGGTCCACAGCGGGCCGCCGATCAGCAGTTCCTCGGGCGTGTAGTCGGCCATCGCTGTGAACAGGGTGCCCCTGTCCTCCGGGGTGATCAGTTCGGCAGGGCCGGGCCGCCCTTTGCGGGTCGCCAGGCCGTCACGACCGTCCCGCCGGTAGGCACGCCACCAGGTGCCCACCGAGCGCTCGTCAGACCCCGAACACCTCAGCCGCCTGCCGATAACCCTCGACCTTCCCGGACTCCAACGCCGCCACCACCCGCAACCGCAGCACCTCACGCTCCGCAGGCGACAACCGATGCGCACCCTCAACCTCGATCACGAGCGACCAACCTACCGGAAGGCGATCACTTTCGACTCAATATGTCCTTTACTTGGATGAGGTTTTCGGCAGGCACACGGCTCGCCGCAGGCGTCCGCCGCGCCCTCAGCCGCCGCGCCGCAAGCCCGTCCCGAGGCCGCAGCTCCGGCACCTGACCGGTACACCTCAGCTCATCAAGGCATCGCAGCTTGTCCCACTGTGGGACGTATTGGTGTCGATGCAGCCCCGGTTGTCCACCCTCGGGCGGACAACCGGGGCTGCACTGTGCAGGTGTACCTCCGACCGTTTTACCTGGTCAACAGATCGACGATCGCTCCCGCCAGGGTGACGACCTGTACCAGCAGGCTTAGGACGACAGCGCCCTTCGCGGAATTCCACTTCCGCTGAGAGCGTCGCCGCACCACTCGCGTGCGGCGTCTATCCCCGCCTGCCTTCCTCCAAACCACTTAGCCTCCTCGAACTCACCCGTTGCTACGGGCAGGTCGGGACCTTCCCGACCCATGCATGAGGTCGGGACGGATGCAGGTCGGGGCTCCTTTGAGGAACAGGTAGTTGCCCGCTCAGGACGATCGAATCAGTGGTGACCGTTGGTTCCGACTGCTGTCCACCTACCTCTTGAAGATGACTCTGTGTACATCTCTGGTTCGAGTCGGAACCTAATCTCTTGGCCGTGTCGGACAGTTCACCCGAACGAGTGGCGTGTTCACAGGATTTGACAAAAAAGGTCAACTGCGATAACGCCGGGTAATGTAGATACTTACAGCCGCTGGAAGGTGCGACGATGGGGAGACGCGGCCCCGCGGGAAAGCCGACAAAACTACGCGTTTTGCATGGTGACCGCGCCGATCGGATCAATGATAGTGAATTGGCTCCGTCTATGCAGGAGATCGTCTGCCTGGACTGGGACTGTAAACGAGCGGTGTAACTCCCGATCATGGAAGTGCACCTGATGACCGAGATGATGTCCGGCGTGGAGCACGCTGAGGATGCCAAGCCCGAGACCGTTCTGGACGGCCTGGACCAGCAGTTGGTCGACCAGTTGGTCAGTCGGGCCCGCGCCGGTGGGCTGAAGCTGACCGGTGAGGGCGGGGTGCTCCAGCAGCTGACCAAGCGGCTGTTGGAGTCCGCCCTGGAGGGTGAGATCACCGACCACCTGGGCTACGACAAGCACGATCCCGCTGGTCGTGGAACCGGGAACTCGCGCAACGGCACACGCTCGAAGACCGTGCTCACCGACGTGGGCCCGGTGGAGATCGACGTGCCCCGCGACCGTGACTCCAGCTTCGAGCCGCGGATCGTGGCCAAGCGGCAGAAGCGCCTGACCGGCGTGGACGAGATGGTGATCTCGCTGTCGGCGAAGGGTCTGACCACCGGCGAGATCAGCGCGCACCTGGCCGAGGTCTACGGCGCGGAGGTCTCCCGCCAGACCATTTCCACGATCACCGACAAGGTGGTCGAGGGCATGGTCGAGTGGCAGAACCGGCCACTCGACCCGGTCTATCCGGTGATCTTCGTCGACGCCGTGCACGTCAAGATCCGCGACGGGCAGGTCGCCAACCGGCCGATCTACATGGCCCTGGCCGTGACCTGCGAGGGGCATCGCGACATCCTCGGGCTCTGGGCCGGCGACGGCGGCGAGGGCGCCAAATACTGGCTGCACGTGCTCACCGAGCTGCGCAACCGCGGCGTGGCGGACGTGCTCATGGTCGTCTGCGACGGGCTGACCGGCCTGCCCGACGCCATCGGCACCGTCTGGCCCCGCGCGGTGACCCAGACCTGCATCGTGCACCTGCTGCGCAACAGCTTCCGCTACGCCGCCCGCCAGCACTGGGACGCCGTGGCCAAGGCCCTCAAACCCGTCTACACCGCCCCGACCGAGGCCGCGGCCAAGGAACGGTTCACCGAGTTCGCCGAGGCCTGGGGCACCCGCTACCCGGCCATCGTGCGACTCTGGGACAACGCCTGGGCCGAGTTCGTTCCCTTCCTCGCCTTCGACACCGAGATCCGCCGGGTGATCTGCTCGACCAACGCCATCGAGTCCGTCAACGCCCGTATCCGCCGCGCCGTGAAGGCACGAGGCCACTTCCCCAACGACCAGGCCGCGCTCAAATGCGTCTACCTGGCGATCATGAGCCTCGACCCGACCGGCACCGGCCGCAAACGCTGGACCGTGCGCTGGAAGGCCGCCCTCAACGCCTTCGAAATCGCCTTCGACGGCCGCCTGGCCGCCGGACGCAAGTGACCCACCTCAACCCGAGTTACACCGCTCGTTGACAGACCCTAGTCGATTCCGGGGCGGGAGGTGGGGACTGGGCTTCGTGGTTCATGATCGGTGTAGTGGTACGGGCTTGCCGTCCCAGAGCGCGTCGGTGATCGAGTCGTATTCCTGTGGTGTTTCGGTGTCGATGTCGGCGGTTCGCAGGGCATCGACGGCTCGGGTGACAAGATTTTCGGGTTCCTGGTCGATTTCTCGGGGATCGTAGGCGAGGGTGAGCTGGACGGTCCGTGAGCCGCAGCCGATCTTGCCGGTGATCTCGACACCGAAAGGGCCTTCGAGTTTGGCGGTGCGCAGGGCGTTGCGGGCGTCGGTGTGCAGGTTTTTGGCGGCGAGGTAGGACAGCACGATCGGCCTGCTCATGGCGGTGGAGGCCATGTGGGCGATCTCGTCGGCGCTCACGTCTCGCGCGTGGTCGAAGTCGATGGCGCGGAACAGCGCCCGGCGGGCGTTAATGAACTCTTTTACGGCTTGGGGAGTCGCGATCTGCGGGTCCACACGTCGATCATACGGTCAAAAATTTGACTGGTTTGGTCGGGCTGAAGGGCGTGGCCAATAGAGCCGCAGGTCGAGCTCGGAGGAGCGGTGTTGTCAGGACAGCGGTTCGACGGTGGCGTCTTCGTGTGGTTGTTCGGCCGTAGGGTCTTGTCCGATGTCGTAGACGCGGGAGTGTCGGTCGGTGAGGGTGGTGATGTCCTCGCTGGTGATGTTGATCGAGGGTTTGCGGTCTTTGAGGTGCAGGATGAGCTGGCGTAGTGGGTAGACCAGTTCTCGGATGAAGGAGTCGAAGTAGCGGCCGGAGTCGTGGGTGATGGCGTCGCGTCGGCGGGTGAACTCGTCGTGGGGGACGCGGCGGACGACCTGGATGGCGATGTCGAGGTCGCCGAGAGGGTTCTGGGTGGGGTCGAGGTAGCTGCCGAAGGCGGTGACGTGGGTGACGCTGTAGGGCTTGGCGTGGTCGGCGTTGTATGCGCGAACGCGCTGGAGCAGGCCGTCGAGGTGTCGCCGTGCGGTGTCGCGGGTGATGGGTTTGGCGAAGCTGGCGCCGGCGAGGGCATTGCCTTTGACCGTGGTGAACCAGCGGGGACCGTCGTCGTCCTGTTCGGTGATCTCGAGGTAGTCGGCCTCGGCGAGCCGGCGTAGCAGTTCATGTGCTTCTGCAGGCTGCATGTGCAGGGCGGAGGCGGCGCGTTCGGTCGGGCCGGGGGAGCCACGGAAGACGCGCACGAGTTCCCTGGCCTGGGTGGCGGGGGTGCTCTCCACTTGTTGGTCTTTCGACAAGTGCATCGTTCATCCGATTCCGGGGGTGTCGGCTGTGTGTTCAGCGGTCGGGTTCCTGCCCCGTCTGGTCTGCGCTGTGGACGGGGTCCGCCTCGGAGGGGGTTCGTCGGCGGATGTAGACAACCGCGGGTTTGTCCTCGGCGGGGTAGCGGCGGTCGACGTCGAAGCGGCCGGTGGCCTCGACGAGGTTGGCGAGTTTGGCGTGGCGGTAGGTGCGGGGGTCGAAGTCGGGGTGTTGGGTGGTGATGATGTGGCCGACGCGGGCCAGGGGTGCCCAGCTGTCGGCGTCGGAGACGGCGTCGACGGCTTGGCCGAGCAGCGTGTGCAGGGCGGTGTCATGTCGTGGTGACGGCGGAGGCGGCACCGGATTGGCGTGCTCCGAGGTGTCGGACGACTCTGTCATCGAAGGTTAGGTCATCCCAAGCCCACGAGATAGCTGCGGATGCGTCCGGTTCTCGTCCGAAGCGAAACCGTGTCCGGTGGTCGCGGAATTGGAGGAACGCGTCAAACAATCCGGAGGCAGGATACCGGTCAACCAGCATGGCGGCGTGGTCCGCAGCGTTGACAAGGCCGAGCGCTGTCACCAGCAATCCGAGGGAAGTCGTGTCCAGTCGGTGGAGGGTGACGTGCGCGGCGGCACGCTCGACCAGCTTAGCGGTCTGTTCGAGCGCGCCGATATGGTGCAGCGTTTCCAGTACTTCAGTCACCAGTCTCGGTTCGCGCAACGGTACCTGGCTGGCTGGGTCGCGAGCCAGCAGTACAGCCAATTGTTCTTCCGCTCCGGCCTCATGGAGTTGCTTCATCAGGTCGGTTACGACGTACCAGTTGTCCAAGGCAATGGTTGCCACTACTCGATCAGCCAGTGTGCTGAATTGCTCGTTGGCTCCAAGGGAGCGCAATGTCTTCATCAGCGACAGCAGCGAGTATCGCCTGTCGAAACCAGAGTCGGTCCTAGGGCTTTTCTGCAGCGTGTGAAGTACTCGCCTGGCCGCGCGAGCACCCACCACAGCAACTTGGTCCTTCGCTCCGATCGACTGCAGTGTCGCCAGCAGCTCTTCCACAGCGGGCAGATCGTCGACTGCGACCAACGGCCCGGCACGAACGGCAAGCGCTGCGACCTGGTCCGCAGCGCCTACAGCGTGCAGTACCTCAAGTCTCCGCTTCATGGAGTGAGGGCTGCCGATCACCTCGGCGGCGAGGCGATCGGCAAGCGCCATCGCCTGTTCTGTGGCACCGACCTCGTGCAGATCCCTTAGCAGCCACAACGCCGATTCGGGGTCTAGCATGGCGGCATCGATGTCGATGCGCCCGGCGAGTACGGTCGTCAACCTCGGACCGTCGGGCACCGTGTAGAGCCTGTGCAGCAGGGACCGCAGCGCACGCGTGTCGTTGATGGAGGCGCTGTGCGCGACGCGGCGGGCGAGCACGATCAAGTGATCGGTCTCTCCGATCATCTGCAGTAGGCGCAGCAGTGCCTCAACGGCCCTTGTGTCGTCGAGGGTGACGTCGACGGTGGCTCCGGCCAGGTTTTCGATCTCCTCGAACGCCTCGACGGTGTGCAATGCCTGCAAGATCTGCCATAGGATCTCAGGATCGCGTCGATTGATCTTGCGTGCCGCTCGGCGTGCGAGCGCGGTGGCGTGCTCGCTGGCTCCGACACTGCACAGGGCCTCCAGAAGTCCGTCCAAAGAACAGAGGTTGTCGACGGCGACGTTAATGACGGCGTGACGAGCTAACCGCGATACCCATTCGGTCAAGCCGCGAGGACTAAATAGCTCGATCGTCCATCTCACGTCGTCGGGATCGGTGAGATCTATTCCAGCGAGTATGCGGTCGGCCAACACTGTGATCTGTTCGACAGTAGCGACTTGGTCCAGAATGGTCAGCAGTAGTTGCACTTGTCCGGTGCCGACCGGCTGCCATGGGTCGCTGAGATCAGCCTCAGCCACAATACGGTCGACCAGCACGGTGATGTGATCAATGGCGTGGACTTCGTGGAGCACGTGCAGCAAGGAGCGTGTGGCGGGCACATCATCAAGGTCGGCCTCGAAAATGGCTCGTTTCGCTATGACACAGACTTGATCTACCGCACCGATGGCGTGGAAGGCCCTCATCATCGACCATAGCATGACCGGATTGTCGGGAACGGCATCGGCGAGCTTGTCCACGGCGCGGTCACGTAACACTGCGACTTGTTCAACGGCGCCAGCAGCATGCAAACACTCGACTAAGCGCTCGACAGCCCTCCAGTCATAGAGCGCTACCTGGCTGGCCTGCTCAATCAGCGTCGCGGCCTGATCAGTCGCGCCAGCGGAGGTCAACACTGGTAGCCATACCGAGATGAGGCTTGGGTCGCCCAGGTCGATGTGTTCGAGGACTCGATCGGCCAGCAGGGCAATCTCGGTGTGCGGCACCATCTGCAGTAACGCGTTCACGCCGTAGGGATTGTCCAGGGACACGTGAGCTGCGGCCCACTGAGCGGGGCGCGGATCGTCGGGCCACAGTTCCCGCCAGTACTTGATAAGGATATGGGCGACTCGAGAGTCGATCTCGGTGGTGGCGTTGACATGCAATTGGGTGGCGTCGCGGAATAGTCCTCGAGACCAGGCCGATTCAGCCAAGACCCTCAAGTCTGCTGGGTGGGCATTGGCTGCGGCCGCGACCCAGAATCCGACTGGAGGGATAAGGTGAGTACGACTGTGACGGCCGTGCTGGTCAAGATAGTCAGCCAGTCGATATGCTTGCCCGTCGTCTGCGCTGTGCGCGTGCTGGGCGGGGACGCGGTGATTGAGGTCCGGACGAACACGGGTCACTGGTCCAAGAACTCCTCTGCACGGTGCAGAGGCGTCGGTCAGTGCTCGGTCCAACCAGCCGTCGTCGAGTTGGTCGCGCTCAGTGGCGGACAGGTATGCGGGTGCCGCTTCTCGTAGCAGCGCTAAAGGCAGTGCGTTGCGGTGACCGAGCCGGCGGGCGTCCATCGCCGCGGAGATGACTGCTTTGGTGGCAGGCGTGGCGATGCGATATCGCTGTAGCAGTTCCGGCGCACCGGCCAGATACTGGGTTATTCGTCCACTCTCCGCGTGCTTGACCGCCCACGCCAGTCGAGGATCCGCTTCCGCGGCTTCGGCCAAGGCCTTGGAATCACAGTCTGTGAAGGATTCTGCCACCTCGATGACAGTGCCCTCCAACACCGCCCGTACCTGCGACGCTGAATCTCGTGGCAGGGCGGAATGATGTTCGGGCCACAAGGTGCCCAACACCAACACCGGCGCCAGGGTTTGGTCGGCGAGCAGCTTTCGCAGCTTGGCCGCGACTCTTTCGGCTGTGTCCACGTTGACGCCGAGGTATTCCTGGGTTTCGTTGAGCCACACCACTGTGCGCGGCCCCACCTGATCTAACCCGTCCAGCAGTGCCTCAGCACGAGTCGGGGCGAAGGGATGCCACAGGCGCCATCCTCCTGCGGCAAGTATTGGGTGCAATGCTTCCCAACACGCACGGGTCTTACCGGTCGACGAGCCTGCCACCAATACGGCCATCGAACTGTCGCCCTCGATGGCACGAGCAACCACACGGGCCAACTGCTCGTCATGGGCACGACGTACGTACCGGGTCAGGGAATCTTGTTGTGGCGACTGATCCAGAGTGATCGCGCGGTGCACTTCCAAGGTCAAGGGGTCGGTCACCTGCGTGATCGGCACCCCAACCCTGCTCTCTTGCGGCAGCGGCGCGATCGACGTCCGTATTGCTGCGTCGATGTCGGCCAGTGTCACGGTGCGCGCCGCGAGGTTTTCTTCGGTGCGGATCCGTTCAGGGGTGCGCCCACGGTTCATGATGGACGTGAGGACGACGGGGAGGCTGCCGGAGGGGATCGGCTTGCGGTGCCGCGAGGCTTTGGTGAACAGGTCCCGGACGGCAGACCAGACCTTATCCGGGCCTGTGTCGCGGTGCCCGAGCCAGTCGAGGACGGGGGTGACGAATTCGCTCGGGGCGAGCTTGTCGACGACATCGCGGGAGTACCTCCCATGGTCGATGTCCAGGACGGACAAGAATGTGCGAACCTCGGCCTTCTGCTTCTTTTCAACCTCAGGAGGCGCTGCGTGGTCGGTTTCGGGGTCTTGCCAGTGCGCGGGAAGGTCTCGCCAGTGTCTGCGCAGCGCTTTCACGAACTGGAGAATGGTGTCATCTGTGGTGGCGGGCGGGTCTGTGCCGTCGGGGTCACGCAGCGCGGCGATGGTCCTGTGCAGTCGTTGTGGTTCACCGGCGGCCAGTGACGCGTTGGTGACCAGCCGGGCGTGCACTTTTTCTTCAAGGGCGACCCACCGGCCGAAGAGGTGGGCCAAGCCGCCGTCGTCGACGAGTTGGTTGACAGTCTTCCACGGCCCGACCTCGGGGTCGCGGTGCTTGGCCGAGACCAGCTCGGCGTCCTGACCGCTTATCACGACCCAGTCCTCGTGGTACTCGCAGAGAACGGACCGTTCCAGGTCGGCTGGCAGCATGCCCTCGGGCGTGAGGCTGTCCCGGTATATGGCCAGGCCGTCGGCCGCGGCCATGCACGCCTGCCAGTGGTACCGGTCGGATGTGTCAGAACCTGAGTCATCAGGAGGGGCGACCTCGGTCACGGCCTCGACGGCTGAGTCCATCCGCTTCGCTCACCTCGCTTAGGCTGGCCTGGCTGTGTCAGACGGTGCACGACTGCCTGGTGCTGTCCTGTGCGGTCCAGCGTAGGCAACTGGGATTGACCTGTTTTGGCGGACAGGGTCGGTGAGGTGTGGTCAGGCTACCCGGTCCACCGGGTGGTATCGGGTGGTTTCGTAGGCGGCGGGGCTGAGGTAGCCGAGGCTGGAGTGCAGGCGACGGGTGTTGTACCAGCCCTCGATGTATTCGAAGATCGCTTTGTGCGCCATGGTTCTGGTGGGCCAGGGCTGTCGGTCGAGCAGTTCGGTCTTGATGGTGGCGAAGAACGACTCGGCGACGGCGTTGCCGCTCCTATAGTTGTCAAGCGACCTGTGTGGTGCTGGTGGCGAGGGTACGCAGAGGTCGTAGCAGTGCCCAGATTTCCCTGGCCAGTAGGCGTTTGAGGCAGCCGATGATCTCAGGCTTGGTCTTGCCTTCGGTGGTTCGTCGGGCGACGTAGGCGATGGTGGGTTGGTGGAAGCGCATGCGGACGATGACGGCGCGGTAGAGGGCTGCGTTGGCCTGGCGGTGTCCGCCGCGGTTGAGTCGGTGTCGGTTGGTCATGCCGGGGGAGGCCGGGATCGGGGTGACACCGCACAGCCGTGCCCAGGCGGGCTCGAGCGGACGCGGTCGATGTTGTCGCCGGCGACGATGAGCATCTCGGAGGCGGTGTTGGCGCCGATGCCGAAGGCGTCGACCAGCTGCGGCACCAGCCGTTCGGTGAGCTCGCCCAGCAGCGCCTCGTGGGTCTTGATCTCCTCGTCGAGGTGCTGCCACCGGCGGGCGATGGCGCGCAGGGTGTGCTTGGTCGCGGCGGTGACGCTGTCGACCGTGCCGGGACGCAGGCCGGCGCAGCGTGGATCAGCGCCGTCTTCGTCAAGGGTTGCAGTTGCTCGCGCAGCTCGGGATCCGCGGTGACGAGTACGGCTTTGAGGGTGATCATGGCGGAGGTGCGGGCTTTGACCGCGACGTCCTTGGCGACCTTGATCTGGCGCAGCATCTCGACCGTGCCGTCGTTGGTCTTGGGCACGGAGGTGGCGGTGTTGTTGAGTACGGCGCGGGCGGCGTTCTCGGCGTCGATGGTGTCGCTCCTGCCGCTGTACCTGCCGAAAATGTCGTCCGTGCTGGTCAGGCGGCGTGGTGGTACTCATTGAGGACGCCGCCAGCGTGCCGTCGTCGGCGGAGGCGCTGTCGGACCGGTCGGACAGCTGGTGTGGGAATAGTCGGTTCATCGCTGCGGCGTTGCGGTCGGATGGCTCCTCGCCAATCCGACCGTGCGGTAGGCCGCAGTCTGGTGGGGTAGCC
Organism: Actinosynnema sp. NPDC059797; assembly: GCF_042732085.1. Classification (NCBI taxonomy): domain Bacteria; kingdom Bacillati; phylum Actinomycetota; class Actinomycetes; order Pseudonocardiales; family Pseudonocardiaceae; genus Actinosynnema; species Actinosynnema sp. NPDC059797. The sequence continues at coordinate 6,320 of NZ_JBHWIE010000106.1, read as the reverse complement.
GCGCAGAACGCGGCCCGGTGTCCAAGTGGGGTGGTTCGGGCGGCCATCTCGTCACGCTGGCGCCCGTTAGGTGCGGGAAGCGGTCATCAAGTCCACAGGAGAGCGCGGCAGGTGGGTTGCGCAGCGTGTACGCCGGTGCTGCGGGGCGGGACGGTGTGGTCACGCTATCTGCGAGCGGCGCGACGGGCATGGCCATATCGCCGAAGTGCTCAATCCCTGTGGATTCTGGTCACTTGACGAACGTACATGTGTTCGACGGCTGTGGCGGTCTACATAAGCCTGCGGTGAGAGGAAGATGGGAGGCGATTGGGAGGATTCAAGGAGAATGAACCGGAGTGAACCATGATGAAGTTCATTCAACTGCACCGTCGCTACCTGCCGATTTAGTTTTTTCGCAGGTCAGGCCATGATTTGCGCAATTCTGGGGGTTGAGTCTGCAACATATCGGTTGGTCAAGTGGTCGCTTCTTCGGGCTCGGCTGGAGGCGACTCGTGGTGTGCTGTATGACTATATCGCTCTGCTTGGATGTTGCCGTTCGAGGTGCTTCTCTTGCAGGCAGTCGAGGGGCGCAGCGCGGCGTCGCGTAGCCAGCAGTACCGGTAGTCCCAGTTGCGGATGCCGCCCAGCTCTTCGGGCAGCGAGGTGGTGGCGGCGGCCATGATCGCGCCGGTGTCGTGGTGGACCAGGCCCTTGAGGGTCAGGGCGGAGCGCAGCACGAGTTCCGGTTCGATGGTGGGCAGCTTGAGCGTGGCGGCCCAGTCCGACCAGTGCGCGCCCGCCCGCGCGCGCCGCTCGGGCTCGCCCAGGGTGGACTCGGACAGGTCGTCGGTGCCGTAGCACGGCACCCGGCGGGATCGGCGCGCCCTCGCGCGGCCGGACGACCGCGGTGGCGGTCTCCTGCTGGCCGTCGGAGGTGATCTGCCAGTCCACGCCGGGCGAGCGCAGCACCACCGGCTCCGACGTGCCCACTACGTGCAGACCCTTGCGCTCACGCAGTAACCGCGTTACTTCTCTCGTGGTCAGCCAGAATGCTGGCATGGCAGATGACCTGCGACGATGGCTTTTTGGGCGGCACAGAATGACAGCCGTGTCATGAGCGCTTCGAGGTCTTGGGCTTTGCGCGCCTTCTTCCTGTGTGAATGGAGTTCTCGGCAGGTGCGGGGTCCGCGAGTTGCTGGCATCTTTACTCACCGTCGAGGGGTACGAATTCGACGCCGAGCGCTATGGCGGTCCATGGGCGTCGTCCGACGGTAGGGCGTCGAGGTTGTACTCGAGGGAGTGTTCGACGGTTCGAACGCCGGAAAAGGTTACCGAGCTGGACGGGTTCACCGACAGCTGGCGCACGGGGTCAGGGATGATGCGGACCTTCGGTCGGGCGTCACGGCCTTCGATGTTGGAGACCACGACGAGGAAGAAATCCGGAGTGCTTAGGGCCCGGCGGACTTGTGAGTCCTGGAGCGTGATGGTGTCCGGCTCGTCGCCGAGGTGCACCTTGAGCTCGTAGAACTGGTCCAGGCCGTCTACCGCGTCGGCACCGACCCCGCGTTGCGCCCGCAGGTCGGCGATGTCGTCGGCGTCACCGTTCAGCACGAGCCGCACGATTTCCAGGCCCACACTCTCCTTGCGCACGGCGGTGAAACCCGGCGGAGATGTGCGGTCGGTGGGAGGACCGGCGGTGCGGTTCGGCGGCGGCAGCGTCGGGTTGCTCGGTCGGGGCGGTCGGGCGGGAGAGCAGGGTCGGCCCTGGATCTGCGCGACGGTGAGCCTGGACGGGTCGACCAGTTCCCGCGGCGTGGAGGTCGACGTGCCACCAGTTGGCTTGGAGTGCTGCTTGCGCGGTGGGATTGCGGCACGGGTGGATTTCGGCTGGGTCTGGCGGTTGGAGATGTGCTTGCCCAGGGCCGCTGTGCGGTCGGCGATCCGTTGGGCGTTGAGGGCGCGTTCCTCGGCGGCCTGCTGTTCGGCGAGGCGTAGTCGTAGTCCGGTCCGGCCTTCTTCCGCCGCTATGCAGGCGGCGAGCCACGCCTGCGCCAACTGCCGGTGGTCGGCGGTGGTGAACAGGCCCGCGATCGCCCGGCCCGCGCCGTCTACACGCCGCAGGTGCTCGGAGGTGCGCAGGTACAGCCGACCGCCGTCGAGGTCGGCCTTGGCGGTCACCTCGACCTCGACCGGCCGGTGGTTGTCGATGCCCTCGACGCGCACCCGCAGGTCGGGGTCCACGTGCACCTCGATGGCGTGGAATCGGCTCCAGCCGGAGGCGAGTGCCCGTGCGGCTGTCGGGTCGTTGAGGGCGAGGTCGTCCTGGAAGAGTGCGGAGGTCGCCGCGAACAGTTCGGTGGCGTCCGGGTCGTGCTGTGCCGAGTCCGGCGTGGCGACGGTGACGGAGCCGGTGTCGATGCGGGTGATGCGGAGGGCGGTCAGGAGGCCTTCGAACTGGGTGATCTCGCCTCCGGGCTGCCAGACGGGGACCTTTTCGCGCAGGCCGTCGGCGAGGGCGGGGTCGTCGGTGGTGTAGACAGGGCGCTGCCGCGTCCAACCCCGGCTGGTGAACAGTGGGAGCTTGGATAGGCGGCGCTTGACCTCGGGTGGCAGGACGGTCGCGGACGACACGTGCCGGGCCAGCAACCTCAGCGTCTCCAACGCCACCAGGACATCGTCGTCCTTCGGGGGCCTGCGGGTCCGGGCCAACTGGCCGATGACGTCCAGACAGTCCTCCAGGGTGGGCCGCTTGATGTGCAGTTCGGCCCACAATCGTTCGGTGTTGTCCA
>NZ_JBHWIE010000106.1:0-3542 GCF_042732085.1 Actinosynnema sp. NPDC059797 | reverse complement strand
CCACCTGAGGTACGAACGCGCGGCGGTTGTGGAACACCGGTGACCCCAGCAGGACGTCGGCCGGTGGTCGCCAACCCAGGTTGGTGAACACCAACCCGGGTGGTTCGGCGAACGCGCTCCGCAGTCCGCCGGTGGTCAGGTCACCGGCGACAGGGGTGGGCCGACCGAGCCGATCGGCCAGGGCCTGGTAGACGATCGCAGCGTCGACCTCGGGCGCGTCAGTGGCGGGTTCGCCGTCACGCAGCTTGTACAGCCGCCCGACGAGGTCGCCCGTGCTGGGCTCGCCGGCGACACCAAGCGCGGCCAGTACCTCACGGCGGGTGGGGTCGGCTTCCGACCGTGCGTACCCGGCGGCGTCCGGACCGTGGACGGCGATGGTCGCAGGCGTCTTCACCCTGAGCGCACGCGGCGCCTTGGGTTTGCCGCTCGTGTCGTCCAGCCAGGCGATAGCGCCAGCCGTCCACAGCCAGTGGGCCCGGGTCGACCCTTTGAGCTGCCAGGAGTAGTAGTCGGCGGCGGTGTCGACCTGTGCCTCCTCGCGGAGCCGACTCCACGATCGGGCCAGGACGGCGAGCAGCGCGGAGGCGCGCTGCCGACGAACGGATGCCTTGCGCTCCCTGGCGATGCTCCGCGCGACGGCGTGCAGATCGGGGCTGTCCGAGTCTTCCAGGGTGTAGGTCGCCCCTTGGCGCCGCATCTCGGCGGTGCGCTCGGTGGGTCCGCATGCGGCGGGTAAGCCGAGCCTCGGGTCGCTGCCGAAGCGGCGCTCGAGTGCCCAGTGCGGGATCAGGCGGGGGGCGCGTTCCACGCCGAGGAGGCCCAGGAACTTCTGCGGGCCGAGGCCTGTGCCTCGGCCGAGGGTGGACCGCAGCTGCTCGGCGTAGCGGGCGGCTGTCCAGAGCAGGCCTGTGGTCAGGTGGGCGGCGAACGCGAAGCTCGCCGGTTCGCGGTCGATCGAGCGGGAAAGGTACACGTCGACCGGGCGGGCGGCCAGGTGGATCGGGTGACCGTTCACGTCGTAGGAGTAGGCGTCGATACGGATCGCCTTCCCGACCCCGGCGCCGAGCACCGGGCGCTGTGCAACCGGCAGCTGCTCGAAAGCGTCCCGCAGTGCCTTCAGCTGGTCGTCGGAGAGTGCGTTCTCGAACGACCTTCCCGCGTTCCCCGCAGCGGCCAGCCTGCGCACCACCTGCTCCGGGGCAGCACCGTCGAGCACGGCTTCGATCCTGCGCAGCCACGCCAACACTGTGCGCGCGGGCACGTCTTCGGCGAGGTGCTCGGATGCCAGTCGGACTCCCATACCAACCTGTTCGGCCAGCGGTGAACCGGTTGCCAGCAATACGCGCAGCGACTTCGGTTCGGGTGGCACTAGCCGATCACCGGTCGCCGTGACCACACAGGGCAGTTCGGCAAGTTCGTCGGCGAGCCGGGCGTCCAGTGCCGCCGCGGTGAGGCGGATGGTCGCGGTAGGTGTCCGGTCCGGGTCGGACAGCAGGATAAGCGCGTCCTGCATTGTGACGGGTGGCGGGAGGTCGGCGCCGGCATGTGCCCAGTCTTCGAGGACCCGACGCCAGCGATCATCGGAATCCCGTGCCCAGTCTGGTAGCGCCCGAGCCGTGCCAGCCAGCCTTGCGACCTCGGACGGTTCGAGGACGCTGGAGAGCTGCGGTTCCTCGACCGCCAACTCGGCCAGGGGGACGGCGGTGCCATCGATCGTGAGTGCGACGTCGGTGGCGAGCCGGGTCCGGGCGCGGTCGAGCAGCAAGGTCTCCAGCACACGGATCAGCGGGTCGGCCGCGTCAATGTCGGTCTCGTCGGGCAGCGGCACGGCGGTCCAGGCGGTGTCCGGCCGTTGCGCGAACAGGTCGGCGACGATCTCCACCCACAGGTCGGCGATCAGGGGGAGCAGCGCTTTGTTCCACGCCGTCGCTGCCAGACCTGTTCGGCTCGCGACCGGGTCGAACTGGGCGTGGACGCGGACAGGTGCGCTGGTCTGCACCAAGGGCAGTCCGGCGTAGACGAACCCGCCGCGTTCAACGTGCAAGGAGAGAGCCAACCCAAGGGGTATGGTCGCATCGGTCGCCTTGTTGTGCCGCTCGACTCCTGGCGGCGCGGCCGCGTGCACCGAGTGCACGAGCCAAGTCCGCCCGTCCGCCGCCCATGCCTGCCTGCGACGGACGGTGAGCTCCTGGTCGCCCACGGACCAACTGGCCGGGACCTGGTCTGACCACGTCAGTTCCAAGGTGCGGACGGGCACACTGTCGGACCCCAGGACACGGATGCGCTCAACGTGCCTGAGGAACAGCAGGGCGCTGTCGTTCCACCGGTCAAGCCAGGAGACCAGCTGGTCGGTATTGATCGCGTCGTCGCGCAGCGGGAGGCAGAAGGCGGTGTCGGTCGACGGCGGGGGCGCCTCGGTTGCGGCGATCGTCGGCTCCCCCAGGCGCACGTGGTAGTGGCCGCTGTGGACCTCGATCACGTCGGAGATCGCGCGCAGCGTCATCAGCCCGATCCCGAAGCGCCCGGTCGCCGAGGCGTCGTCGGCCTTGCTCGACAACCAGGGCGTCGCGAGGGCGAGGACGTCCGACAGGGTCGCCTCCCGGCCGTTGTGCGTGGCCACCAGGCGGCGGTCGGCGATGCGGAACTCCACCTGCGAGGCGCCGACGTCGTCGGCGTTCTGGATGATCTCGACCAGGCCCTGGAACCGGTCGCCTGACAACGCCTGTGCGCCGGACTTCGCGCCGTCCAGGGCTTGGCGGAACACGCCTGGGGCGTCCGCGAACAACTGCGCGAACCGCTCGACGGCCCGCCGGGCCTCGACCTCGTCGGCGGCCACGAAGTCGATCGGCTCCTTGGGATCCTGGAACAGCAGGTCGGCAGCGGCCTCAGGCGTCAGGGGGCCACCGCGTGCGTCTGGCGCCAGCTCCGAATCCACGACACTGGATCTTAATCGCGGTGCCGACAGATCTGTCGAACGCGACACCGTTACGGTCGATCCGCGGCGGTGCCAGCGTGAGCGGAGATCGGAGCCGACGAAGCGTGCAGACCGGGAGTCGGTGCAGCAGTGTCGCGAGGAGTACCCGGTCGTCGGGGGAGAGAGAACCGTGGACGGGCGTCTCCGAGTTGGCGTTTCAGGGCCATGTTCTGGTGCCGTAGCACCAGGATCTCCGTGTCTTTGTCCTGGTCGTCAGGGCAGCAGGCGCAGCAGAGCGAAGGCGTTGGTCGCGCCGAGGTAGGCCAGTCGGAGCAGCACAGCCGGTCATCACGCCGTTCTGGACGACATCACGCGGATTGGCAGCCGTGGTCCGTGAGCGCTTCGTCACTTGGGCTGCATACGCCTTCCACCTGTGTGGATGAGATTATCGGCATGCACACCCTTAGACCTCCTATCAGAATGACTGGAGGCGTCGGTAGCAGATCAGGGCGCAGGCGAGTTTGAGCAGGGCTTGGTGGATGTCGGCGCGGCGTTCCCAGCGGATGCGCAGGCGTCGAAACTGGTGCAGCCAGGAGTTCCCGCGCTCGACGACCCAGCGCACGGTGCC
>NZ_JBHWIE010000105.1:0-23574 GCF_042732085.1 Actinosynnema sp. NPDC059797 | reverse complement strand
TCCAGCCCGCGTAGCCAGCGTCACACCTGTAGAACCGACACGACATGTTGTGGGCGGTGAACCCGCGAGTGGCGCTGTACGCGCTCCCCGCCGCCGACGAGGTCTGCGACACGCCCGGGTGCGGGTGGTTACGGTTCGACGGAGAGCAGGTGCGCCTTCAGGCCCTCGCCCACCCCGGGTTCGGGCGTGCCGTTCCAGTCCTCGATCAGCACGGCGCCCGTGGTGCAGCCCCAGGGGTTCCAGGTCCACGCCAGGTAGCCGATGTGGTGCGCGTCGGCCCAGTCGACCACTCGCTGCATGTAGTCGAAGCCGCAGTCGTCCTGGCCGAACTCGCCGAGCACGACCGGGACCTGCTGGGCCAGTGGGGTGATCTGGGTGTCCCAGCAGGCCTCGGTGACGCAGGCGTTGAAGCTGTAGGCGTGCCAGGACGCGGCGAGGTTGTCCAACGGGTCGACCGGCTTGTAGGTCAGCCACTCGCGCAGGTCGTTGGCCCACTCCAGGCCGCCCAGCATCAGCACGTTGGTCGCGCCGGTGGAGCGCACCGCGTCGACCAGGTCCTGCATGCCGGCGACCTCGTAGGGCAGGCCGGTGCAGGTGCCGCCGTCGCGCCAGCACTGCCAGCCCAGCGCCTTGTCCCAGTCGGCGGCCATCTCCGGGTACGGCTCGTTGAACAGGTCGAACACGACCGCGTCGTTGCCCTTGAAGGTGTTCGCGACACCGGTCCAGAACTCCGGGGAGTACCGCGCGTCAGGCATCGGCTTCTGACAGGTCGCGTGCTCGTCCTTGCAGTGCCAGTCCGGGCTGTCGGGGTAGGCGCCCCAGGTCCAGTGCAGGTCCAGGATCACGTTGATGCCGTTGGCCACCAGCAGGTCCACGTAGTCCTTGACGTGCTGCTGGTAGGTGACGCCGCCGGGTGAGCCGTGGACGCCCAGCCAGCACTCCTCGTTCAGCGGCACCCGCACCGCGTGGATGTTCCAGGTCTTCATCGCGTCCACCGACGCCTGGTCCACCGGACCGCCGTCCCACATGCCCTTGCCCTGCACGCACGCGAACTCACCGCTGGAGCGGTTCACGCCCAGCAGCCGGTACGGCGTGCCGCCCTCGGTGACCAGCCTGTTGCCGGACACGCGCAGCTCCGGCGCCGGCCCGTCGACCGGCGGAGTGCTCGTCGTGGTCGTGGTCGTGGTGGTGGTGGGGTCGACGCCGGTGCAGGGGGCGCCGTTGACCGCGAAGTCCGTCGGTTTCGCGTTGCCGCCGCTGTAGGAGAAGATCGCCCCCGCGCTCACACCGCCCTTCGCGGGAATGGTGCCGTTCCAGCTCGCGTTGGTCACGGTGATCTTCTTGGCCGACTGGGACCACGTGCCGCTCCAGCCCTGTTGCAGGGCCTGGTTGCCGGCGTAGCTGTAGGTCAGCGTCCAACCGCTGACCGGGGACGAGCCCAGGTTGGCGATGGTCACATTCGCGCCGAACCCGCTGCCCCAGTCGTTGGTCGAGTAGTCGACCCGGCACGCGAACGCCGGCGCCGCGCTCGCGCCGCTCACCCACGACCCGCCGGCAGCCATCAAGGCCGTGCCCGCGACGGACACCACGGCACCCAACACGGCGACCGCGGTGCGGCGTTTTCTGATTCTTCCTGACATCGGCACTCCTTTGTGCAGGTGGGATCCGGCCCGCCGCGTTGTCCCGGACGGGGTCAACGGGCCGGCGGGCCGGTGAACGGAACGGTCCAACCACTCCGGGAGCGCTCCCAGAGAAACCGTGGCGGAACACCGCCGGTCGAGCGGTTCACGAGACGCCGATCACCGACGCGTTGGCGCAGCGGAGCACCCTCGGACGTCGCCGAGCACGTCCCGTTCGGCTCCGCAGTGGCGGCGGCGTCAATGCCCTCGAAGACAAGGTCCACCCGCTCGCCGACCCGCGAGGACCTCCGGCACCGGACCTCTCGCGGCGCAGAGGCGCCAGCCGTCGTGCGGGTTCGAGCGCGTCATGACAGCCCTCTTCCTCGTCGGTCGCCGCGCGCACCAAGGCCACCCGGGAAGTTAATCAGGTAGCCGAAGTAAGTCAATACACCGGACACACGACGTTGAAGCGTGCCGCAGTGCCGCCCCCCTCAGGGAGTCACCCTCTTGACCTACTTACTTAGAAAAGTTAACAATGGGAAGCTGGCGGCGCCTACTCCCCCGGGCGACCGCGGCCGAGCGTCAACTCGCCCTGCAGGACCAGGACCGCCCCGCCGATCGCCGCCGCGTCCGCCCCGTTCACCGACGGCACCACCCGCACCGGATGAGCCCGCCGGGCGAACAACCGGCGGTCCAACTGCTCCTGGATCACCGCCTGGTAGGTCGAACCCGCCACCGTGAAGCTCTGCCCGGCCAGCACGATCGCGTCCAGGTCGAACAGGACCGCCAGGGTGACCGCGGCGTGACCGAGGTAGCGCGCCGACCGCTCGACGAGTCCGCGGGCCTCGGGGTCACCGGCGTTCGCGGCCGCCGCGATCCGCGAGAACTCGGTCAGGAAGTCCTCGTTGGACGGGTCGAGCGCCAGCCGCCGCGCGAGGTCCGGTGTCGCCAACGCCTGCCGGACCACCGCCGACGGACCGGCGTAGTTCTCCAGGCACCCGACGTTACCGCACGGGCACTCGTCGCCGTGGACGTCGATCGAGACGTGGCCGATCTCCGCGGTGTTCGACGAGCTGCCCCGGTACACCTCGCCCGCGACCACCACCCCGCCGCCGATCCCGGTGGCCATGTAGATGCAGCCGTAGGTGCTGCGCGGGTCCACCGCGCCCATCCAGTACTCGCCGATGGCGGCCGCCGCGGCGTCGTTGTCGAGCAGCACGGGCAGGCCCAGGTGCTCCGAGAGGCGCCGCGCGACGGGGTAGTCGCACCACTCCCCGGTGGGCTGAGGCGTCAGCAGCACACCCGCGCCCCGGTCCTGCGGGCCGTAGCTGACCAGGCCGACCCCGAGGACCTTGTCGCGGTCCACGGCCGCCGTCGTCAGCAGGGCGTCCACCTGTGACGCGACCAGCGGCAGCGCCCGATCCGGCGGCAGCGAGGCCACGCCGTGGAACGAGGTCCGCGCCACCGGCCGCCCGGCCAGGTCCACGACCACGATGACGCACGCGTTGCGCTCCAGCTGCACGCCCACGCCGTAGCGGGCCGGAGGGTTGAGCTGGACCAGCGTGCGCGGCTTGCCACCCGTCGGCGCACCACGACCCACCTCGACCACCAGGCCGTCGCCCAGCAGCTCACGCACGACCTCGGAGATCGTCGCCCCGGTGAGACCGGTCGCCGCCGCGAGCTCCACCCGGCTGATCGTCCGCGCGGCCCTGATCACGTCCAGCACCAGACCGCGCGTCTTCGGCCGGCTCGCCCACACCGGGCTCCTCGCCACGGAACCTCCTCCGCCCACCCCTTTGCCAGGCTACTTTACTTACGGTTCGCGGGGCGCTGGCGGCGACGACCGGCAAGCCGCTCACCTGCGGGTTCGCCGGGTGGGAGCTGTCCCTCCGTCGTGGTGCGCCGTCGGTCTGGTGGACGAAGACGTTGAACCGGGACAGGTCGCGCAGGTCGTCGGCTGTGGGTGTTGGCGGTATCCCACGGTTCGGGTCACGGACGTGGTGGAGCTGACCGACGTCAACCGGCAGGTCCTCTGCACCGAGCACGACCTCGGCCGGCCCGAGGTCGACGTCGCGGTCGAGGTGCTGCGCCGGCACGACGGCGAGGTCGAGGTCACCGGTGAACGGACCACCGTCGACGGCGTGGGGGTGCTGCGGCGGTTGGCCGCAGGGTGCGACGTGCTCCTCCGCCGCCTGGTCACCCGCACCCCGGTGGCCGTGACCACGCAGGACCCGCAGGAACGCCTCGGCCGACCGGTCCCCCGACGCCCGAGCCGCCTCGACCCCGCGTCTTCGCCTCCAACTCCCCGGCAGGACGACCACAGGGGCGACCGACGCGGCTAGGACTCGCCGGTGATCCGGGCCGAGCCGAGGGAGGCGGCGGCGATCGCGCGGGCGGCGGTGGTGGTGGAGGAGCTGGGGCCGAGGCCGGTCAGCGTGGTCCGGTCGAGGGCGTGGACGACGAACTCGTAGGTGTTCACAGTGGACGGTGAGCACGGGCCCTGGTAGCCGTACAGGCTGGCGCTGCCCCGGTAGTAGACCTGCCGGGCCCCGGCCGGGACCGCCGGTCGGTAGGCGTGCTGGACGTTTCGGGGCAGCGAGGTGGCGCCGACCGGGATGTCGTAGATGACCCAGTGGACGAGGTTGTTGTTGTCCAGGTCGCGCATGACGACGGCGTAGCTCTTGGCGCCGGCCGGGGCGCCGGTCCAGGTCAGCGGCGGGGACTCGTTCCGCTTGGCGGGGTCGTTGCCGCCGCCGCTGGTGCACTCGTGGACCGCGGGGATCGTGCCGCCGTCCGCGAAGGCGGGGCTGGAGAGCTGGAAGGCGGCCGGGGACGCCGTCGCGGGGGCGGGGAGCGCGGCGGTGGCGGTGAGCGCGGCGATGACGAGGGCATACGGAATGCGTGTCACGTGGTGCTCCCAGGGATGTGGTTCCGGTGGGTCCGTGGGGCATGTGCGGCTCGCGGCGGTGGCCAGCGTAGGCAGTCGGGGCGGCCGCGGACCACACCGGTGCCGGTGGAACGTCGCCGAGTGCCACTTTCACCGTGCTGAGGACAGCGAGGCCGCCGCCCGCCCATCCGTCGAACGCCCACACGCGGGGAGCGCCGGCCTCATCCGCGGATCACCGTAGGATCCGGACCGGGATCCGGATGGGTGGCAGGGGGGCGCGGTGAGCGGTGTCAGGGTGTTGGTCGCGGGGGCGAGCATCGCGGGGCCCGCGCTGGCCCACTGGTTGCGGCGGCGCGGAGCCGAGGTGACCGTGGTGGAGCGGGCGCCCGAGCTTCGTCCCGGCGGGCAGGCGGTGGACGCGCGCGGGGTGACCAAGGAGGTCATCAGGCGCATGGGGCTGGACGCGGCGGTGCGCGCGGCGTGCACCGACACCGCGGGCGCGCACACCGTGGACGCGGACGGGAACGTGCTGGAGACCTTCCGCGCCGACGACGACGGCGGCGACGGGTTCATCGCGGACGTCGAGATCCTGCGCGGCGACCTGTCCCGGGTGCTCTACGACGACACCCGCGACGGTGTCGAGTACGTCTTCGGCGACCGGATCGCCGGGCTCACCCAGGACGCGGACGGGGTCGACGTGACCTTCGCCGGCGGCGACCGGCGGCGCTTCGACCTGGTGGTCGGGGCCGACGGGCTGCACTCGGCGCTGCGGGCGATGGTCTTCGGGCCGCACGAGCGGTTCCTGCGCCACCTCGGGCACGTGCTGGCCTTCTACAGCGTGCCCAACGAGTTCGGGCTGGACCGCTGGCTGCTCGAGTACCAGGACCGGGAGTCCGGGCGCTCGGCCCTCCTGCGCCCCCTCCAGGACGCCACCCGGGCGATGGCGATGTTCTCCTTCGCCTCGGCCGACTTCGACGTCGACCACCGCGACGTCGCGGCCCAGAAGGTCCTGCTGCGCGAGCGGATGGCGGGCCTGGGCTGGCTGGCCCCGGACATCCTCGCGCACCTGGACGACACCCCGGACTTCTACCTCGACCAGGTCGCCCAGGTGGTGATGGACCGCTGGTCGAGCGGGCGGGTGGGGCTGCTCGGGGATGCGGCGTTCAGCTCGTCGCCGCTGTCGGGGCAGGGCACCGGGCTGGCCCTGGTCGGTGCCTACCTGCTGGCCGGTGAGCTGGCCGCCGCCGGGTGGGACCCCGACGCCGGGTTCGCCGGCTACGAGGCGCGGATGCGCTCGTTCGTCGAGGCCAACCAGGAGATCGGCCGGTTGAACGCCCGCAGCCGCGACGTCCCCGGGCCGGACGCCGAGCCGAGCCCCGATTTCACCGGCGAGTGGTTCGCGGAGCTGGTCGGGCGCGTGCTCAACGGCGTCGAGCTGCCCGACTACGCCGGGGTGCCGGACTCCGGGGCACCTGCCGGACCACCGATCGCCTCCTCGGCCAAGCCGTAGGCCACCGCCCCCGGACCGGCGGTCCGGAGCAGCCGGTTGGGCCGAACCGGTCATCTTGGGAACGGAACCGCCCCGGCCGTCGTCCGATGCGCAGTAGCTTGGTCCGATCACCGCGTCACCAGGGGGGATCCGATGACCGACCCGTTGGCCAACGTGCAGCGCCTGGTGGACGACTGGGAGCGCGACGCCCAGGAGAAGGCGGCGCGGTACGAGTCGATGCGGCAGGAGGTCGAGCGGATCTCCATCACCCGGTCGGCCGCCGGTGGCGCGGTGAGCGTTACCGTCGGGTCGAACGGCATCCCCAGCGCGGTGACCATGACCGAGGCCGTGTCGCGGCTGCGCCCGGAGCAGATCTCGGCGGCGGTGATGGAGGCGATGCGCCAGGCCCAGGCCGCCTACCCGGCCGAACTGGCGCGGATCGTGGGGGACACGGTGGGTGACACCGCCTCGGGGCGGCACATCGTGGCCACCGCGGAGCGCAGCTTCCCGCAGCCCGAGCCCGACACCCCGCCGGCCCCGCCGCGCCGGCCGCGCGGTGACGACGGCGACTTCAGCGACGACAGCTACCTGGGGTGAGACGATGACGGGGTACGAGGTCGTCACCGGCGAGATCGCCGCGTTGGCCGGGCGGGTGGAGGGGTTGGCCGAGCGGCTGCGCACGGCCGCGGACGCCGCCCGGACCGTGGCGATGAACGACTCCGCCTACGGGGTGGTGTGCCAGCCGTTCGCCATGCTGCTGCAGCCGTTCGAGGAGATGGGCGTGCAGGCGCTGACCACGGCGGCGGAGACGGTGGCCGACAACGCCGCGAACCTGCGCGGCACCTCCCGCGACTACGACGCGCAGGAATCCGGCGAGTCCGCGCGCTTCGGCGGGATGAACCGGTGACCAATCCGCTGATCGCCGCGCCGCAGGGCGACACCACCGCCGTCACCGGCATCGGCATCGCCGAGTCCGCCGTCGACCTGGCCAACGGCATCTCCGACGGCAGTTGGGTCGAGGCCGGCCTGGGCGGGGTCGGGGTCGGGCTGGAAGTGCTGTCGATGGTCATCGACCCCGTGGGCACCGTGGCCTCCTACGGCGTCGGGTGGCTGATCGAGCACGTGCAGCCGCTCAAGGAGGCGTTGGACTGGTTCGCCGGGGACCCGCCGGTGATCCGCTCGTTCTCCCAGACCTGGTCCAACGTCGCCGGTGAGGTCGGCCGGATCGCCGCCGAGCTGGGGCAGCAGGACGCGCCCGGTTGGTCCGGGCAGGCCGCCGACACCTACCGGGCCCACGCCGCCCAGACCGCCGACGCCATCGCCGGGGCCGCCACGCTGGCCGAGGGCGTGGGCACCGGGGTCATGGTCATGGGCGAGGTCGTGGCCGCGGTCCGCGAGATCATCCGCGACCTGGTCGCCGAGGTCGTCGGCAAGCTGATCACCTGGGCGCTGGAGGCCGTCGCCACCCTCGGCCTGGCCACGCCGCTGATCGTCGCCCAGGCCACCTCCACCATCGCCCGGGTCTGCAACCGGATCTCCGACCTGGTCCGCAAGCTGGTCAAGACCATCGGCAACGTCACCCCGCGCATCCGCAAGGTCCTGGACAAGCTCGGCGAGATCATGGAGAAGCTGGGCAAGCTCGGCCGCAGGGCCGACGGCCCGAGCACGCCCGGCACCACCAGCCCGTCCAGCGCCCCGAGCGCACCCGACGCCCCCACGGTCAAGGGCCCGGACGGCACCAGCCCTTCCGGCACCACCTCGCCGTCCGGCACCACGTCCCCGTCCGGCACCACGTCACCATCCGGTACCACCTCGCCCTCCGGCACCTCACCGAGCGGGACCACGTCCCCCGACACGTCGCCGAACAGCACCTCCCCGAACAGCACCTCCCCGGGCACCACCTCACCCAGCGGCACCTCGCCGAGCGGGACCAAGCCGGACACCACGAACCCGAGCGCCCGCTCCCAGGTCGGCGACGACCCCAAGGGCAGCGCGCGACCCGAGTCCGACCGCCCCACCTGCGGCGACCCGGTCGACGTCGTCTCCGGCGAAGTGCTCCTCCCCCAGACCGACGTCGAGCTGGACGGCGTGCTCCCGCTGCGGCTGACCCGGACCCACCTCTCCGCCCACCGCGTCGGCACCCGCTTCGGCGCCTCCTGGGCCTCCACCCTGGACCAGCGGCTCGAAGTCGACCACCACGGCGTCTGCTTCGTCACCGAAGACGGCATGGTCCTGGTCTACCCGCACCCCGGCGGCGAGCACGTCCTCCCGCTGGAAGGCCCCCGCTGGCCCCTGTCGCGCGGCGACGACGGCACCTACCGGGTCACCGACGTGAAGGCGCGGCGCATCCGGCACTTCGCCGCGGGACCGGGTCGCGTCCGGCCGCTGACCGCCATCACCGACCTCAACGGCAACCGCATCGACATCGACCACGACGCCGACGGCACCCCCACCGCCGTGCGCCACTCCGGCGGCTACCACATCGCGGTCCACTCCACCGACGGCCTGGTAACCGCCCTCGTGCTCGCCGGCCCCGAGGACATCACCCTCGTGCGCTACGGCTACGACGCCGACCGCGGGCTCGCCGAAGTGGTCAACTCCTCCGGGGCCGCCCTGCGCTTCACCTACGACCACGCCGGGCGCATCACCCGCTGGCAGGACCGCAACGACGTGTGGTACCGCTACGAGTACGACGAGCGGGGGCGCTGCGTCCGCAACGAAGGCGCGCACGGCTACCTGTCCGGCACCTTCACCTACCTGCACCACCTCACCACCTACACCGACTCCCTGGGGCACCCCACCCACTTCCACCTCAACGACGCCCACCAGGTGGTCCGGGTCGTCGACCCGAACGGCGGCGTGGTGGTGTCCGAGTGGGACCGCTACGACCGGCTGCTGTCCCGCACGGACCCGCTCGGGCACACGACCCGGTTCACCTACGACGAGGACGGCAACCTGATCGCGGTGACCGATCCGGACGGTCTGGCGACGACCGCCGAGTACGACGGCTCCGGCCGGCCGACCGCGGTGACCAGGCGCGACGGTTCGGTGTGGCGCAACGGGTACGACGAGCGCGGCAACCTGGTGGCGGTCACCGACCCGACCGGCGCGGTCACCCGCTACCACGTCGACGACCTCGGCCGTCCCACCGGGCTCACCAACGCCCTCGGCCGGACCAGGCGGGTGGAGACCGACGCGGCGGGGCTGCCCGTAGCGGTCACCGACTTCCTCGGCGCGACCACGCGGTACACCCGGGACGCCTTCGGGCGGGTCGCCACCGTCGTGGACCCGCTCGGCGGGGTCACCCGGCTCCGCTGGACGGTCGAGGGGCGGCTCATCTCCTGCACCCAGCCCGACGGCACGACCGAGCACTGGCGCTACGACGGCGAGGGCAACGAGATCGCGTTCGTCGACCCGCTCGGCCAGGTGTCCCGCACGGAGTACACCTGCTTCGACCTGCCGTCCGCGAAGGTCGACGTCGACGGCTCCAGGATGGAGTTCGGCTACGACACCGAGCTGCGGCTGGTGTCGGTCACCGACCAGCGGGGCATGGTGTGGCGCTACACCTACGACCCGGCGGGCAACCTGATCGCCGAGACCGACTTCACGGGCCGGGCGCTGACCTACGAGAACGACGCGGCCGGGCAGCTCGTCGCGCGCACCACCGGCACCGGCGAGGTGACGGCGTTCCGCCACGACGCGCGGGGCAACGTGGTCGAGAAGCGCGTCGGCGACGCGGTCACCACCTACGAGTTCGACGCGCTCGACCAGGTGGTCCGGGCGGTGGGTCCGGACGCGGAGGTGGTCCTCCGGCGCGACCCGCTCGGCCGGGTGACCGAGGAGAGCTGCGACGGCCGCGTCGTCGAGTCCGTGTACGACCTGCTGGGGCGGCGGATCCTCCGCACCACCCCCGCCGGGGTGCGGACGGGCTGGGAGTACGACGCCAACGACCAGCCGCTGGGCGTGAACGTCGCCGGGCACGGCATCCGGGTCGACTACGACTCGGCCGGGCGCGAGGTCCGCCGCCGGCTGGGCGGCGGCGCGGTGGTGAGCCAGGCGTGGGACGCGAACCACCGCCTGATCGGCCAGCAGGTGACCGACTCCCTCGCCAGGCCGCGCGGGCAGCGCGCGTACCGCTACCGCGCGGACGGCGCCGTCACCGGCGTCCAGGACCTGACGGCCGGCGCCCGGACCTTCGACCTCGACCCGGTGGGGCGGGTCACCGCGGTGCGCGGCCCGGGGTGGGCCGAGCGCTACGCCTACGACGAGGCCGGCAACGTCACCAGCGCCGCGTGGCCGGACCGGCAGGTCGAGGCCCAGGGCGACCGCGAGTACGCCGGCGCGGTCCTGCGCCGCAGCGGCAACGTGCTCTACCGCCACGACGCGCAGGGCCGCATCGTGGAGCGGACCCGCCGGACCCTGTCCGGGCAGCGGCAGACCTGGTCGTACGCGTGGGACGCCGAGGACCGGCTGACCGGGGTGACCACCCCGGACGGGACCAGGTGGCGCTACCGGCACGACCCGCTCGGGCGCCGAATCGCCAAGCAGCGGCTCGACGGCGACCGCGTCGTCGAGGAGACGCTGTTCACCTGGGACGGGGTACACCTGGCCGAGCAGTCGCACCGCGCCGCGGACCGCCCGGACGTGCGGACCACGACCTGGGACCGCGACGGCGTCCGACCGGTGAGCCAGGTCGAGCGCACGAGCATGGCGGACGCGCCGCAGCAGGTGGTCGACGAGCGCTTCTTCGCCATCGTCACCGACCTGATCGGCACGCCGACCGAACTGGTCGACGAGAGCGGCGGCATCGCGTGGCACGCCCGGCGCACCCTGTGGGGCATCACGAGCCGCGCCCCGGCGACGACCACCGACACCCCGCTCCGCTTCCCCGGCCAGTACTTCGACGCCGAGACCGGCCTGCACTACAACTACTTCCGCTACTACGACCCGGCGACCGGGCAGTACACCAGCGCCGACCCGCTCGGCCTCGCCGGCGGTCCCAACCAGCGCGCGTACGCGGTCAACCCGTTGGCGTTCCTGGACTACCTCGGGCTGCTCACGTGCAAGCAGAACGCGGCGATCCTCCGGGCCAACATGGCCGCCGAGGGGCGCGCGCCGGGTCCCGGGCAGGCGGCGGCGCACATCGTCCCGTCCGGCGGCAGCCAGAACCAGTGGGCGTTCGGCGCGCGGAGCAGGGACCTGCTGAACACCTACGGCGTCGACATCAACAACGCCGCCAACGGCATCCCGCTGACGCACCCGACGCCGCACAACTACACCCACCGCGGCGGGTTCCACGAAAGGGTGTTCAACGACCTCCAGCGGGTCGTCACGCAGGGCCAGGCCCGCGGTCTCGACAACGCCGCCATCGGCAACCTGCTGACCGACCGGCTGCGCAGCATCGGCCGGGCGGTCGAGCGGGAGCTCGCCGGTGGCAGCCCGGGCCCCGGTGCATACTGGACCGCGTGATGACCGACATCCCGCGCAACCGCGCGGTGTACCGGCTGCTCACCGGCATGGGCGAGGAGCGCGGCGACTACCGGTCGTTGGCCCTCGACACCGACGACCTGACCGGGATCGTCCGCTGGCAGCTGTCCGGCTCGCCGGAGGACCTCCCGGAGCGGATCAAGGCCGAGTGGGTCGGCGACCCGTCCTGGCGTCCGGTGGAGTTCTCCCCCGGCGACTCGGCCCCGGTCGTCGGGGGTCGCGTCGCCGAGCGGTTCCGCGCGGACTTCGAGGCGGCCGGGACCCTGCACCCGCTCCACGTCGACGGGGAGCGGAGCGGGGAGTGGTTCGTCTTCCTCGTCGAGGAGGTGGTCGACTGCCTGGACACGGCCAGGTCGTCGGAGCCGGAGTGGGACGGCACGATCCGCACGTCCGTGTTCCGCGCCGAGGCCGTGCCGGTCGGCCTGCCGGCCTTCCGGGTGCCGCAGTCCACCAACATCCACTGGAACGGCTGGATGGTCGACCGGTTGGTGGAACTGGTCGCCCGCGACGTCGAGGCGCGGCTCATCTGGTCGGAAGACCCCGCGCGTGAACCCCACCCGGACCCGTGGGGCTTCTGAACTCACCGCCGGACCTCGTCGTCGCAGTCGGCAAGTCCGGCGGTCAGAACACCGAGAACCCGCCGCATGACCTCCAGGATGGCGCGTAGCTCACCTCCTGCCGCGTCGTGATCACCCGCCGGGCCACGTAAGGGCCAGAACACCGGATCCGCCCGGGAGAACACCCGCGCCGTCAGGTCCGTCGGGGCCGGCAGCTCGGCGGTGACCCGCGGCGTGCGCGGACACCCCTCGAACACCTCGCCGACAGGCACGCGGTCGACGGCCGCCATGACCACGCCACCGGGCACTCGCTCGGGACACCCGACCGGCCCCACGCGTCACTCGACGCCCACTCGATCCGCGCTGGCGCAGGGTTCGCCACCCGCGTCCCAGCCTCGCCCCAGATTTCCTCCAGGTCTGGGACCGATGCTGGTCGGCGCAGGTCAGGGGTGACGACGCGGCGAGTACCGCGTCGATTCGTTCCCGGGGGGGGCAGGGTATGGGCAAGGTCAGGTCCGTCGGTGTGCTCGTCGTGCTCGCGCTCTGCCTGGCGTCGGTCACCGCCTCCACACCACTGGTCGGGACGCGGGCAGCTGACCGGCGTGCCGATCCGCAGGTCGCCGCGTCGCCGGTGCCGCCCGCCTCCCGCGACGTGGGCGCGGAGGACGCCGTTCGCCCCGTCACCCGCGCGACGCCGGTGTACCCGACCGCCGCCACGCGCCGGGTGGCCCTGCCGCGCGCGAACGCCGCGGGCAGCACCGAGGTGACGGTGGAGAGGCTGGACCCGACCGTCGTCGCTCGCCTGGGAGGTGTGGGACTCGGGGTCCGGGTCTCGCGAGTCGACGATCGCCGCGATGCCGAGAAGCTCGTGCTGGAGCTGGACTACTCGGGCTTCGCCGACGCCCACGGCGCCGGTTTCGCCGGTCGCCTGCGGGTTGTCAAGATGCCGGGGCGGGAATGGGTACCGGCACGCAACGACCTGTCCCGGCACACGTTCACCGTCGAGGTGACCCCTGGGCCGTCCGGTGAACCGGCACCGGTGCTCATGCTCGCGTCGACCGCCGGCGGGTCGTTCGCGGGCAACTTCGGCGCCACGGACCTCGCACCGACCGGGAGCTGGCAGACCGGGTTGTCGTCGGGGTCGTTCACCTACGGCTACCCCGTCCCCGTGCCGGCCTCCCCGCAGGGCAAGGGCCCGGCGCTCACCTTCCGGTACAACTCGTCCGCGGTCGACGGGATGACCGCGTCCACCAACTCCCAGTCCGGGTGGACAGGCCTGGGCTGGC
This sequence comes from Actinosynnema sp. NPDC059797, assembly GCF_042732085.1. NCBI lineage: Bacteria > Bacillati > Actinomycetota > Actinomycetes > Pseudonocardiales > Pseudonocardiaceae > Actinosynnema > Actinosynnema sp. NPDC059797. The sequence continues at coordinate 10,249 of NZ_JBHWIE010000105.1, read as the reverse complement.
AGCTCGGGGCGGACTACGTCGAACGCCGCTACAAGCCGTGCGCCGAGGACGCCACGGGAGCGGGCAAGAAGTCGGAGCAGCGGTACTGGGGCCACTTCTGCTGGGAATCGCCGGACGAGAACGACGGCCGGCCCGACACCACCGATCCGACCAACTCCGAGCTGTTCCTGTCGTTGGGCGGGAAGTCGAGCCGGATCGTCAAGGACCGGCTCACGGGCACGTGGAAGACCCAGGAGGACTACGGCTGGAAGCTCGAACAGTTGGCCGACGGCGCGAGCGGCCAACCGTACTGGCAGGTGACCACGCAGGCGGGTGACGTCCACCGCTTCGGCTTCCGGCGCGACTCGATGTGGCAGGTGCCGTTCGCGGGCGACGACACCGGCGAGCCGTGCAACGACCGGTACGCCAACAGCGGCCGGGACTACCCGGGCGTGTGCTTCGCGCCGTGGCGTTGGAACCTCGACCAGGTCGTCGACGCCAACGAGAACCTGACGACGTTCCACTGGAAGCGAGAGTCGGGCAAGTACCGGTATTACGAGACCGAGGTGTGTTGCGGCGTGCCGCCGACGTACCGGTACACGCCGATCGACTACGACCGCGGCGGTTACCTCGACCGGATCGAGTGGGGCGCCAACACCACCGTCCCCACGAGCACACCCACCAGCAAGGCCGTGTTCAACATGGTGTCCCGGTGCTCCAGCACCACCGAACGCGACGACCCGCTGGCCGACCCCTACCCGATCGACACCGGCACGGGCGACCTGCACTGCGGTGGTTCGTGGGACGTGCCGGACGACCTCCTCCGGTGCGACACCTACCAGTGCGGCAACGGCTCGCCCGCGTTCTTCGTCGTGCGGCGGCTGGACTCGGTGGTGACGCACGTCGTCGACGGCGGTACGGGCGCCTGGGACGACGTGCACAAGATCCAGCTGCGGTTCAAGTACCTCCGCTCGCCCGAGTCCGGTACCAACGGGTGTTGCACGCCGACGCTGTGGCTGGACTACCTGCGCCCGGTCGGCCTGGCCGGCGCGGGTGAGGTGCGGCTGCCGCCGGTCGACTTCGACGCGGTCGAGCTCAACGGGCGAGTGGACTGGGGCTCGGACTTCTTCCTGATCAAGCCGAAGGCGATCCTGCCGCGCATCGCCACCGTGCACAACGGCTACGGCGGCCGGATCGAGGTCACCTACGGCAGGGCCAACTCTTGCCCCGACGGCGGAGCCAACGCGGCCGGCTACCGCGATTGGTACCTCGGCGTCGCCTGGGACCGCAACGAGCAGGACTGCTTCCGCACCTACGACTTCTGGATGCCGTTCGCCGGCGGCCCCGAGGTGATGTGGGGCGTCTACCACAAGTACCTGGTCACCAAGGTCGTCGAGCGCGACACCGTCGCCGCGTCGCCGGACGTGGTGACCTCCTACGAGTACCAGGGCCGACCGGCGTGGGCGTTCCCGACGAACTACCTCGGCACGACGCTCACCGTGCCCGGCAACGACACCGGGGGCACCACCAGGCTGGAGACCGCGTCCTGGAGCGAGGCGCGCGGCTACGAGTCCGTGCGCACGCTCAAGGGGTCCGGCACCGACCCTGCCGGGTACACGGTCACCACCGACACGTTCTTCCGGGGCATGTTCGACGACGTCCACGCCGACGGCGGCAAGAAGCAGCGGCGGATCACCGACTTCGACGGCGGCGCGTGGGACGACCTCGCGGTGCTCACCGGCCGGCAGCTCCAGAGCACCCGCTCGATCATGACCGGCTACTCCCCCCGCCAGTACGTCGAAACCGAGTCGACCCGCCACGAGTACGCGCGCGTGAACACCGGTGACGGTCCCGGTGTGCTCCACCCGGGCCGGGTGGACGACGTGCGCACGCGCGGCCGTCAGGCGCTGAGCACGGGCGGTTTCCGCTACACCGACGTACGCACCACCTACGACAGCCACGGTCTGCCGATCCGCCGCAACGACTACGGCGCCGACGGCCTCGCGACCGACAACACCTGCACCACGACCAGGTACGCCAGGAACACGGCGCTCTGGCTGATCTCCTACCCCGCCGTGATCGAGGAGCGGACCGGCGACACCTGCATCACCGGCACGATCACCGGGCGCACCGAGCTGACCTACGACAACGCCACCCAGCCTTCCGACGGCAACGTCACCAAGGAACGCCGTTGGGTCGACGCCACCCGGATCGCCGTGACCGGATCGACCTTCGACGACTACGGCCGGGTCGTCTCGGTGGCCGACCCGCTCGGTCACGTCACCACCACGACCTACGAACCGGCCGTCGGCTTCCCCGACGTGGGCGTCACGACCACGAACCCGGTCGGCCACCGGACGACGACGTGGTCGAGCCGCGCGCACGGCCAGCCGGTGAAGATCCGCGATCCGCAGGGCGGCGTGACCGAGCTGGACTACGACGCGCTGGGCCGCGCCACGGCCGTCTGGGGCCCCGGTGACCCGCGCGGCGGTGGCACGCCGAGCACGCGCATGTCGTACGCGATCACGTACGACGGCGGCACCGGCCAGCCGACCGCACCCGTCCGGACCCTCACGGAGAAGCTCCTGACCGGCGCGGGCGCCGGCGCCAAGTGGCAGGCCAGCCACGTCTTCGACGACGGGTTCGGCCGCACCCGCGAGGCGCAGACGCCGTCACCGGCGGGCGGCCGGGTCGTGGTGGCGAGCATGTACGACGGCCGCGGTCAGCTGGCGATCGCCACGTCGCCGATGCACAACGCCCTGTCAGCCGGCGCGGGCCTGCTCAACCCCGCTCAGGCCGCGATACCGGCGGCGACCAGGTACGTGCGTGACGGCGCCGAGCGGGTCACCGCCGCCGTGCACGCGGGCAACGGCGTCGATCGTCGGGAGGTGGCCGCCGCCTACCGCGGCGAGGACCTGGTGGTGGTCGACCCGGCGACCGGCGGCCCCACCGAGTACTGGTTCGACAGCCAGGACCGGGTCACCAGGGTGGTCGAGCAGCAGTCTCCGGGTGTCACGCACCAGACCCGGTACGAGTACGACACCGAGGGCAACCTCACCAGGATCATCGACGCTCGCGGCGGCGTCCGGACCTTCCAGTACGACTGGCAGGGTCGTGTCGTCGCCGGCTCCGACCCCGACTCGGGCAGCGGGACCTGGTCCTACGACCTCGCCGGGCGACTGACCTCCACGGTCGACGGACGAGGCCGGAAGTCTTCCTACGACTACGACGCCCTGGGCCGCAAGACCGCGCAGTGGGCCGGGGAGTCGGACGTCAAGCTCGCCGAGTGGACCTACGACAGCGTGGCGGTCGGCCACCTCGACTCCTCGACCCGGTGGGTGGGCTCCGACGCCTACCGCTACCGGATCACCGCCTACGACACCGACTACCGGCCCACGGCCACCTCGATCACCATCCCGGCCGTCGAGGGCCCGTTGGCCGGGACCTACTCCTTCACGGCCGCCTACAACCGGGCTGGTCAGCGCACCGAGGTGGGCATGCCCGCCGTCGGCGGGCTCGCCGCGGAGAAGGTGACCGCCACCTACAACGACCAGGGGCAGGCCAGAGGACTCACCTCCGACCTCGGCGGGTCCACGGTGTACGTCGAGGACACCGCCTACACCGGCACCGGCAAGCTCGGCAGGCGCGCGTACGGCGCCCTGGGGCACATCGCCCGCCAGTTGACGTGGGACCCGGCCACAGACCGGCTGGCCAACACCACGACCCTGACCAAGGCGAACACCACCTCACCCGTCAAGGTGCAGGACGACGACTTCCACTACGACGACGGCAACAACGTCGTCCGCATCGCCGACAAGACCGCGCTCGTCGACGGTCGGCTCGGGGTGCAGTCGGAGTGCTTCACCCACGACAGCGCCAACCGGCTCGAACACGCCTGGACCACCACGCGCCCGGACTGCTCCGGTGGCTGGTCGACCAGCCCGGACGGCAAAGGACCGGACCCCTACCGGCAGGCCTTCACCTACGACCAGGTCGGCAACATCACCAGCGTCGAGACCGACGGCCGCAAGGCCGAGTACACCTACCCGGTGGCGGGCGCGGCGCGGCCCAACGCCGTCACCTCCATCACCCGACCCGATCGGACTGACACCTACGCCTACGACGACACCGGTCAACTCACCTCCCGCACCGTGGCCGGGAAGACGACGGACTTCACGTGGGACGAGACCGGCCGACTCGGCCGCACGACCACCGATGGCGAGTCGACCGACCACGTCTACAACGCGGACGGCGAGCGCCTCGTCCGACGCGGACCGGACGGCACCACCCTGTACCTGGGCGAGACGGAACTGCGCGCAACCGGCGGCTCGGTCACCGGCAGCAGGTACTACCTGGCGGGGGACGGCGCGGTGGTGGCGGTGCGAACGCCGGGCGGGCTGACCTGGCTGGCCGCCGACCCGCAACGCAGCGCACAGCTCGCCATCGAGGACGGCACCGGCCGCGTCGCCCGGCAGCGGTACCTGCCGTTCGGCGGCCACCGGGGCGGACGCGACGACATCACCGTCACCGAACGCGGTTTCCTCGGCAAGACCGAGGACTCCTCGACCGACCTCACGCTGCTGTCGGAGCGGTTCTACGACCCGTCGATCGGCAGGTTCATCAGCCCCGACCCGGCGCTGGACCTGCGCAACCCGCAGTGGATGAACAGCTACGCCTACGCCGGCGACAACCCGGTCAGCCGCATGGACCCCAGTGGCCTGGCGAGCTGCTCCAGCGCCAAGAAGACCAACTGCATGCCGGACGCGGACGCGTTGCGCGGCCGGCAGAAGAACCAGGCGCAGCTCCAGCACGACTGCTGGTACCAGGGCAAGAACTGCGACAAGCTGCCCAAGGCCGAGCGGACGCCGCCGTGGAAGCGCGCCGCGCCCAAGGCCAAGACCGTCGAGGAGGCGCTGTACGCGCTCGCCGATGCCATCGCCAAGACCGACCTGTCGAAGAAGGCGCTCAACAAGTGCACGGCCACCCTGAGTGACACGAACGGCCGGTGCACCAAGGCGGCCGAAGAACTCGGGAAGACCCTCAACCGCGCCCACGTCAAGGCGTTCTGCGCACAGCACAGGGCGTTGTGCGCATCAGCCGCGCCCGACTACATCTCGCTCGCGGTGAGCTGGGGGAAGGGTGTCGCGTCGGTCGAACTGACCCTGACCGTCACCCGGACCGGCCAGGTCTACCTGTCCGTGAGCGCGGGAGCGGGTGTCGGCGTCGACGCCAAAGGGGGAAGCGCCGCCATCAAGGTGGGTTGGATCTACTCCCGGGGTGTACGGGCACCGGACTCCGTCGTGGGCAAGTTCCCCGAGGAGGCGTCGACCTCGGCGGGCGGCGCGCTGCCAGGAGGCGAGTTCGGGGGCATCGCCTGGTCGGACACCCACTACGCGGTGGAACGCGGCGTGTCCCTGCCTGGCATCGGCTTCGGTCGCAGCATCCGCGACGACCTGATCGGCAATCTCGGTCCGATCTGGTCGATCTGACGAACCACACCAACAAGGGGGAACCCCGTTCATGAAACACGTGCGAAGATTCACTGCCCTGGGCACGGTGGCCGCGGTCACGGCACTGGTCGTCACCGCGACACCGGCGGCGGCGGAAGGGAAGATCCTCGGCACGGAGAACCCGGCCGTGATCGAGGACAGCTACATCGTGACCTACCGCGACGCGGCCGTCTCGGTCAGCGGCGTGGACGCGGTCACCGATGGGTTCTCCGACGAGTACGACCTCACGGCGACGCACACGTACCGGCACGCGTTCCGCGGGTTCGCCGGCACGTTCAACGAGGAGGTCGCGCGGAAACTGGCCGCGGAACCGGTGGTCGCGTCCGTGCAGCAGAACGCCAGGGTCGAGGCCTCCGACACGCAGCCGAACCCGCCGTCCTGGGGACTGGACCGGATCGACCAGCGCGACCTGCCGCTGGCGAACGGGTACACCTACCCGAACACGGCGGCGAACGTCACCGCCTACATCATCGACACCGGGATCCGCACCAGCCACCAGGACTTCGGCGGCCGCGCGACCTGGGGCACGAACACGGTCGACAACGTCAACACCGACTGCCACGGGCACGGCACCCACGTCGCCGGCACCGTGGGCGGCAGCGCTCACGGCGTGGCAAAGGGCGTACGGCTGATCGCGGTGAAGGTCCTCGACTGCGACGGCAGCGGTACGACCGCCACGGTCGCCGCGGGCGTCGACTGGGTCACCGGCCACCACACCGGCGGCCCCGCGGTGGCGAACATGAGCCTCGGCGGACCTGCTCCCCAGCCAGTGTCGGAAGCTGCCGTGCGCGCGTCCATCGCCGACGGCGTGACGTACGCGGTCGCCGCGGGCAACGAGTACGGTGACGCCTGCGACGCCTCACCGGCCAACGTCGCCGAGGCGATCACCGTGAGCGCATCCGACTCGGAGGACTACCGCGCCATCTTCTCCAACTACGGCACGTGCACGGACATCTTCGCGCCAGGTGTGGACATCACGTCGGCGTGGAACGGCAGCGACAGCGACACCCTGACGATCGACGGCACCTCGATGGCCGCACCGCACGTCGCCGGCGCCGCCGCGCTGCTGCTCGGCGCCGAGCCGACGTTGACCCCGGACCGGGTCGCCGACGCGATGTTCGCCGCCGCCACGCCGGACAAGGTCAACGACGCCGGTCCCGGCTCGCCGAACCGGTTGCTGTTCGTGGCGGGCGGTGGCGGCGTGCCCGGCGGCCCAGTGGTGGCCAATCCCGGCAACCGGACCGACACGGCCGGCACGGCGGTGAGCCTCCAACTGTCGGCTTCCGGCGGCGCCCCGCCGTACACGTGGACCGCCGGTGGCCTGCCCTCCGGCCTCTCGGTCAGCCCGACCGGCCTGGTGTCCGGCACAGTGACCACACCGGGCACGTTCGGCGTCACGGTCACCGCGACCGACACCGGTGGTCGCGCGGGCAGCGGGTCGTTCACCTGGACGGTGAACCCACAGGGCGGAGGCGGCTGCGCGAGCCCCGGCCAGAAGCTGGTCAACCCCGGTTTCGAGAGCGGTGAAACCGGTTGGACCGACGCCACTTACACGATCGGTCCGTGGACCGGTGACAACGCGCCCCGGTCCGGCAGCCGGTCCGCCTGGCTCAACGGCTACGGCGAAGCGATGACCGAGACGTTGCAGCAGACCGTCGCCATCCCGGCGGGCTGCGTGAACTCCAGGCTCACGCTGTACCTGAAGATCCATTCCGGCGAGTACAGCAGCGGCATCGCGTACGACACGCTCACCATCCGGGTCGGCTCGACGGTGCTCGCCACGTACAGCAACATCGACGAGTCGCCCTATACGCTCCGCTCGTTCCCCGTCGGGGCTTATGCGGGCCGGACCGTGACGATCGCCTTCACCGGAGCGGAGGACTCGTCACTGCCGACGTCGTTCGTGCTCGACGACCTGGCGCTCAACGCGGGCTGACCGCCGCCACTCGGATTCGATATCAGTCGGTTCGACCGTCCGCGGCATCCTCTCGCAGAGAAGATGACGGGGAATTCGCACATCTTCGCAATACTCGAAAGGGCTGGCACGATGTGGTTCTTCGTTGCCTTTCCGGACAGCGTCAGGGCGAGTCGAGTCGCGGAACGGTTCGACGAGGCGGCACATCAGGTTCTGCGCTACCCGTCCGGGCGGCCGATGCTGATCGCGCGGACCCACTCGGCGCAGATCGTGACCGCCGAGGCCGGCAGCTCGCGTGGCGCGGTGATCGGCTGTTCGTCGGCGACCGAGGACGAGTTGCGGCACAACCTCGACCGCGCGGGCGACGTGCGGAACCTGGACCCGTTCGCCCACCGGCTCGCCGGGAGTTTCCACCTGGTCGCGACCGATGGTGACCGGCTCCGCGTACAGGGCTCGGCATCGGGGCTCAGACGGGTCTTCCACGCCGTCGTGGATGGCGTCACCGTTGCGTCCGACCGGGCCGACGTGCTGGCAGATCTGGGCGGGTTCGGGTTCAACGAGGTCACGTTGGCGCTGCGCCTCCTGCAGACACTGCCGCACCCCCTCCGCGAGGAACCCTTGTGGCGCGGGGTCACCCCGGTCGAGCCGGAGAAGTACCTGCTGCTGGCCGGCGGTGATCTGCGGACTGTGCCGTGGTGGCGGCGACCCGAGCCGGTGCTGTCCCTGGCAGAAGGGGCGACCGCGTTCCGCGCCGCGCTGGAGACCGCCGTGGGTGTGCGAACCCGCGACGGCGGCAGGGTCCAGTGTGATTTGTCCGGCGGTTTGGATTCCACGCCATTGTGCTACCTGGCCGCTCAGGGCCCGGCCGAGGTAATGGCCGTTACCGGGTACAACGACGACCCCGGCGGCCGTGAGGACCTGCTGTGGGCTCGGCGGGCTTTGCCCGGCATGCCGCAGGTGCGGCACACGACGTATTCGACCGACGACATGCCGCAATTCTTCGATGGCATGGTCGACTTCACCGAACGGCTCGACGAGCCGACCCAGGCGTACCTGGCCTCGCCGCGCGTCGGGCACATCGTGCGAGAAGCCGCCGCCAGGGGCGCCCGCCTGTGCATCAACGGCCTCGGCGGAGACCACTTGCTGCAAGGACGCCCGGTGTGGGACCACACGATCTTCCGCCGGCACCCCTGGCTCGGCTGGCGGCGGGCCCGCACCCATGGCCTGCTCATGGGCAGACCGATGACACCCGTCGTCCGCGAACTCCTCACCGCGGAGTCGTACCGCCGGTGGTTTCGCCGGATGGCAGGGGACGTGCGTCTCGGGCGCGGCGAACGAAGGCCGGTCACGCTCGAATGGGACTTCCCGGTGAAGCTACCGCGCTGGCTGACCCACCACGCGATCACCTTGATCAGCGGGCGACTCGCGGAAGTGGCCGAGGAAGTGGTTCCGCTCGGCCCAGACCGGGCACGACACGACGAATTAAACGCGGTGCGCGGCGGAACGAGCCTCGTCCGCGGCGCACAGCAGTTCGCGGCCGTTCTCGGAGTGCCGTACGAGGCGCCCTTCTTCGACGATCGCGTCGTCGAAGCGGCGTTCGCCGTCCGCCACGAAGAACGCGACACGCCGATGGAGTTCAAACCCTTGATGAAGGAGGCGATGCGCAACGCGTTGCCGGCCGACTTCCTCACCCGCACCACGAAGACGAACGGCACCGCACAAGGTGTTCGAGGCCTGCGGGACCACTGGCCGGCCCTGCTCGACCTGTGCGCGCAGTCCCCGCTGGTCGAACTCGGCATCCTCGACACGACCGCGCTCGTGGGCAGTCTGCGCCCCGAACAGATGCGCGCCGACGACTACTTCCTCGACACCACCCTCAACACCGTGGTGTTCCTGCGCACCAACAGGCACTCTCGAGGAGAAAGCGAACGAAAAGATGCGGTTACGTGAGGACGTCTCCACCGCGCGTACCGAGTACGGCATGGTATTGCTGGACGAACGCGTCGGCCGATACTGGCAGATCAGCTCGGTCGGCACCGTGGTAATCGAAAACCTGGCTCGCGGAACAGACGCCGTTGTCGAATCCATCATCAGCCGGTTCGACGTCGACCCGGACCAAGCGCGCGCCGACGTCAACGCTTTTCTCGCACAGCTGTCCACGACCGGGCTGGTGATAGCATGACCCTCCCAGAAATTCCTGCCACCAAGGTCGAACTCTCGGTCTCCGGTTACCTGGCCACGTCGATTGCCGTTACGGTCGCACGAGTGCTGGCACGACAGAAGCCCAAACGCATCAAAGCAACACTGGCACACCTCCGGACAGGCGCTCGCCCCGCAACCATCGGCGAGGCGCAACACGCGCGCGACAGCGTGCTCACGGTCAGCCCGCGCTGCAGCGGTGAACAAGCATGCCTGCAACGATCAATCGCGAGCGTACTGCTCTGCCGGATGCGCGGGGTGACACCGACCTGGTGCGTCGGTGTACTGGCCGCACCACCATTCGCCGCACACGCATGGATCGAGGCCGAAGGCCGATCGATCGGCGAACAACTGGACAGCACCTGCTACCGACGCCTGATCGAAGTCGGACCAGCACGATGACTCGGCCGGAAATCCGGTTGGGAACAAGACGAACCTGAAGAAAGGTCTTCAAATGGTCAAGGAGAACTACGAAGCTCCGACGGTGGTCGAACTGGGGGACTTCACCGAGGAGACGGGGTTCATCGGCCCCATCTACTACGAGGGGATCCTCCTGTGGCACTCCTGGTTCTGATCGCCCCCGAGCGCAGCGGGAGCTGATCAAGAGTCGTAGCCGATGGCCGGGTTCGGGTGTGGCGATCCGCCA
>NZ_JBHWIE010000104.1:0-23663 GCF_042732085.1 Actinosynnema sp. NPDC059797 | reverse complement strand
GTACGTTCGGGACCGGTGAGTCGTACGTTCAGGGCCGGTGAGTCGTACGTTCAGGGCCGGTGAGTCGTACGTTCAGGGCCGGTGAGTCGTACGTTCAGGGCCGGTGAGTCGTACGTTCAGGGCTGGCGAGTTGTGGGTTCAGGGGCGGCGGGGTTTGCGGTCGGGGTGGCGGGTCGGCAGGGCGGTCAGGAGGGTGAAGAGGGCCGCGGCCGCCTGGAGGAGCAGGAGGAACTCGCGGAGCGTCGAGGATGCCTCCACGCGGACCTCCGAGGCCGTGGTGGGCAGCGTCACGCCGACCAGGTGGCCCCACGCCCGGACGGTCGCCACCTCGCGGCCGTCGACCCACGCGCGCCAACCCGGCTCCTCCTCCGCCGCCAGGACCAGCAGGCGCCCCTCCGGACCCTCGGACACCCGCACGGCCACCTCCGGCGGCGCGGCCTCGACGGGGGCGGTGCCGGGCGCGCCCAGCTCGGTGGGCGGGTTGCCGCCGGTGCGGGCGCGGCGGCCCAGCTCGGGCGACAGCAGCACGGCGTTGCCCGCCGCCAACTGCACCCGCAGGACCGGGCGGCCGTCGGTCGTCGACGGGGTCACCGACACCAGGTCGCCCGTCGCGTCGCGCAGCCGCTGCGCCGTTTCCAGGTCGGGCAGCACCACGAACGCCACGCCCGAGGCCGCGGCCTGCGCCAGGGCGGTCCGCGCCGCGTCGGGCGCGCCGCCGGTCAGCTCGCGCGCCCAGCGGTCCAGGCGCGTGGTGGCCGCCGCCACGGGCACGTAGTCGTCGTCCCCGAACGCGGGCAGCCTGCCGGCCACCAGGCGGGTCGGCGTGCCCAGCACGAGCACCGAGCGGCCGGTCTGCGCCAGCTCCTGCTCCAGCGTCGACGGCAGCCGGGCCGGTGAGGCGGTCAGCGGGCCCGAGCGCAGGCCGGCGAACCCCGCGCAGGCCAGGGCCAGGACCGCGAGGGCGCCGATGACCGGGACGACCCGGGCGAGCGGCAGCGGCAGCGGCGCCACGTCGCGCCGGAACGCCGACAGCACCACCCACAGCAGGCCCCAGCCGACCACCACCAGCGGCGCGCCCTCCCACCCGGGCCGGCCCGGCCCGCCGGGCAGCGGCGTCACGGCCGCGGTCCGCACCACGACCACCGCGAGCCCGCCCAGCACCACCACCGCCAGCCCGGCGAGCATCGACCGGTGCGGGCGCAGCGCCGCCGCCGCGAGGGCCAGGACCACGAGCAGCAGCCCGACGAACGGCACCGCGCCCGGTCCGCCGGGCCGCAGCGCCAGCAGGTCGACCAGGCCGGCGACGGGCGTCTCCGCGAACGCGCCCACGCCGTGCAGCACCACCGACGGGTTCTGGAGCACCACGGCGGGCCACGGCAGCAGCAGCGCCATCGGCAGCAGCACCACCACGAACAGCGACGCCACCCGCCGCCGCCCGTCGCCCGCCCGGCCCGGCACCACGACGAACCCGACCAGCGCCGCCAGCGCCACCAGCCCGTGCACCAGCGGCGAGAACGCGCCCAGCGCCGCCACCGCCAGCGCCGTCCCCGACGCCACCGGCAGCCACGACACCCCGGCGCCGCCGCGCAGCACCGACACCACCCCGGCGGCCACCAGCGGCAGCAGCACGTGCACCACCACGACGTCCAACCGGCCCTGGGCCACCGCCGACGTCGCCGCGGGCAGCAGCGCGTACCCGGCCGCCGCCAGCGCCCGCACCGGCCGCCGCACGGGCAGCCGCCGCGTCGCCACGTACGCGAACAGCCCGGCCAGCGGCGCGTCGCCGAGGAACAGCACCGCCACCAGGGCGGCGGGCGAGCCGAGGAACGCGCCCAGCGTGCCCAGGACGGCCAGCGCGGCGGGTGCGGGCGCGGTCGTGCCGCCCGCCACCGGGTGCCAGGACGACAGGTACGCCGACCAGGTCGAGGCCAGGTCGGCCACCGGCAGCAGCCGCCCGCCGGCGAGGTCCAGGCCGATCCGGGACGCGTTGGCCAGCACCCCGAACACCGCCAGCCCGAGCACGAGCAGCAGCGGCGGTCCCAGCACCAGCGACCGCAGCAGCCGCGCCCGGTCCACCTCGACGAACACGATGCCCGGCGTCGGGGCGGTCGTGCCGCGCGGCACGGGCGAGGGCCGCGGCCGGGGTGACGGGCGCAACCCCGGCGCGACGGTGGGCGGCGCCTCCACCGGCACGGTCACGGCGGGTCGCCGCAGGCCGCCCGTCGCCCGCACGGGCCGCCGCCGCGACAGCACGCCCGCGGGCAGCGCCGCCGGCCCGACCGGTGGACGCTCCACTTCGGACGGCAGCGTCCACGCCACGGGTCGCCGGTCGTCCTCGGGCAGCCGCCCGAGCGCCAGGTCCGCCTCGACGCGCCGCCGGATCAGGTGGGCCGCGGCGGCGCGGACCGCGTTGCGCGCCCGGGTGAGCCGACTGGTGGACAGCCCGCGCACCACGCCGTGCCGCGGGCGCTCGGCCCGCCCGGCCCGCAGCCGCGCCCGCCCGCTCAGCAGGTACCGCAGCGCCCCCACCTCTGCGTGCGCGTCGGAGAACCGCCGCAGCAGCAGGAACCCGAGGGCGCGCAGCACCGCGAGCGCGGCGAGCCGCGGCAGCCCGAGCGCGAACGCCACCGCGCCGCAGTTCACCAGGAACGTCCGCAGGCCGTGCGCCCGGTCCACGCCGCGCGGCGCGGGTCCGGGTGGCGCCGCGGCCGCGTCCAGCCGCCGCAGGCCGCGCCCGACGGCCCGCGCGTGCCGCATCCGCGCCACCGGCACGGACAGCACCAGGTGCCCGGCGAGGTTCGCCCGCCACCCGAAGTCGATGTCGTCGCGCAGCAACGGCATCCGCCGGTCGTAGCCGCCGAGCTCCTCCCACGCCCGCCGCCGCACCAGCGACCCCGCCGAGGGCACCGCCAGCACCTCGGTGCTCTGCTCGAACGCCCCGGCGGGCTCCGCCGCGCCGATGCCGGTCTGCCGGTGGCCGGACGCGTCCGTGGACAGCCCGGCCTCCACGACCAGCCGGGGGTCGGACCAGTCGAGTCCCAGGGGTCCCAGCACGGCCGCCGAGGGCGACACCTCGGCGGCGGTCAGCAGCGCGGACAGGCAGTCCGGTTCGGGCGCGCAGTCGTCGTGCAGCAGCCAGACCCACGCGCCCGGGTCGCCCCACCGCCGCACGGCGTGCTCCACGGCGGCGTGCACGGCCTCGCCGAACCCCGTGCCGCGCGGGAGCGTCAGCACGCCGTCAATCACCCGATCGGTACCCTCGGCGGCCTCGGCGAGGAGCCCGGCCGTCCCGTCCAGGGACCCGGTGTCGACCGCGATCACGTGCCGCGGCCTCGGTCGCTGCCTGCGCAGCGCGGACAGCGCCGTGCCCAGCCACCGGTCGCCGTCGTGGCACACCAGCACCGCCAGCACGGGCGCGGTGCGCAGCCGTGGAGCAGCCCCGCTCGTCAAGTGCCGCTCCTCGCCAAGATCGTCCGACTACGCCGTGGGACGCCCACGGTAAGCCAGGAGGATCTCGGCGGTCACACGGCGCGCTTCTTCAGCTTCCTCCGCTCGCGTTCGGACAGCCCGCCCCAGATGCCGAAGCGCTCGTCGTGCTGCAACGCGTACTCCAGGCACTCCGAGCGCACCTCGCAGCCCAGGCAGATGCGCTTGGCCTCCCTGGTGGAGCCGCCCTTCTCGGGGAAGAACGCCTCGGGGTCCGTCTGCGCGCACAGGGCGCGCTCCTGCCAGTCCTGCTCGTCTGACACGTCGAACAGGTCGAGCACGACCGGCTCCGGTGCCGGGACGTCCCCGTCCACGATGCGACCCCCGTCGAATTCCCGGTCAAAAGGTTCCTGCACAGTCCGCCTCCTCGCCTTCCGCTCTCCCCGGTTGGCGGACACCACTCGCCGTCCCCACAACGACGAATGACACCGATGTGATTACACCTGTGTCACAACACCCGGTCAAGCGGAGTCCACAGGACGGGGGATATTCGCGCGGATGGCCGCAAAAACCTTGACCAGCAGCACAGACAGTGATTCAAGCGCTGCTTTGGGCGATGACGGGTGCGCGAACGGCCCAGCGGACGGGCTACCTGCCCCGCCCCGGGGCGCGCCACACTGGTGTGGTGAAGAGATCAGCGGTGCGTCCGAGTCCACTGTTCCTCAGCCTGCTCGCGGTGACGGTGGCAGGCGCCGTGCTGACCCTGTTCGACGACGCCCTGCGCACGCTGGGCACGGTCCTGTTCGTGCTCGGCGGCTGGGCGGTTTCGCTGTGCCTGCACGAGTTCGGTCACGCGATCGTGGCGTACCGGGGCGGTGATTACGCGGTCAAGGGCAAGGGGTACCTGACGCTGGACATCCGCCGGTACACCGACCCGGTGTTCAGCATCGTGCTGCCGTTGGTGCTGCTGGCGTTCGGCGGGATCCCGCTGCCCGGCGGCGCGGTGTGGATCAACCACCACGCGCTGCGCGACCGGCGCGTGGAGTCGATGGTGTCGCTGGCCGGACCGGTGAGCAACCTGGTGCTGGGCGCGCTGCTGGTGGCGTCCGTGTCGCTGTTCGACCCCGCGCCCGGCCTGGCGGCCGCGCTGTCGTACCTGGCCGCGGTGCAGGTCATCGCGTTCGTGCTGAACATCCTGCCGATCCCCGGCCTGGACGGCTGGGGCGTGGTCGAGCCCTACATGTCGTACTCGGCGCGGCAGTTCGGCGCCAAGGCGCGGCCGTGGGCGCCGTTCGTGCTGTTCGCGGTGCTGATCGGGTTCCCGACCATCAACGCCCTGTTCTTCGACGCCGCGTACTCGGTGTTCGACCTGGTCGGGGGCGACCGCTGGCTGGCCTACGTGGGTGCGGACACCTTCCTGTTCTGGCGCTGACGAGCGGTGGGAGGATGGCGTCCCGTGAAGGTCGTCGTACTGGTAGGCGGGGTCGGCGGGGCGCGGTTCCTGGTGGGGTTGCGCAAGCTCCTGGCCGGTCCCGAGCACGAGATCACCGCCGTGGTGAACACGGGTGACGACGTGTGGATGCACGGGTTGCGGATCTGCCCCGACCTGGACACCTGCATGTACACCCTCGGTGGCGGGATCGACGCGGAGCGCGGCTGGGGCCGGGCGGGCGAGACGTGGTCGGTCAAGGAGGAGCTGGCGGCCTACGGCGCCGACCCGACCTGGTTCGGCCTCGGCGACCGGGACATCGCCACGCACCTGGTGCGGACCCGGATGCTGCGGGCGGGCTACCCGCTGTCGGCCGTGACCGAGGCGCTGTGCCACCGCTGGG
Source organism: Actinosynnema sp. NPDC059797 (assembly GCF_042732085.1). Taxonomy (NCBI): domain Bacteria; kingdom Bacillati; phylum Actinomycetota; class Actinomycetes; order Pseudonocardiales; family Pseudonocardiaceae; genus Actinosynnema; species Actinosynnema sp. NPDC059797. Next base: position 18,405 of record NZ_JBHWIE010000104.1, on the reverse strand, counting down.
CGCCCGGCGTGCGGCTGCTGCCGATGTCGGACGACCGGGTCGAGACGCACGTGGTCGTGGACGTCGACGGCGCCGAGAAGGCGATCCACTTCCAGGAGTGGTGGGTCCGGCACCGGGCCGCGCTGCCCGCGCGGTCGTTCGCCTCGGTCGGCGTGGAGACCGCGACGCCGGCGCCGGGCGTGCTGGACGCGCTCGCGGAGGCCGACGCGGTGCTGTTCGCGCCGTCGAACCCGGTGGTGAGCGTGGGCACGATCCTCGGCGTGCCGGGGGTGCGCGACGCGTTGCGCAAGACCGAGGCCGGCGTGGTCGGGCTGTCCCCGATCGTGGGCGGCAAGCCGCTGCGCGGGATGGCCGACGCGTGCCTGTCGGCGATCGGCGTCGAGACCTCCGCCGAGGCGGTGGGCAGGCACTACGGGTCGCGCAAGACCACCAGGAACGGCGTGCTGGACGGCTGGCTGGTGCACACCGGCGACCGCTGCGACGTGCCCGGCGTGGCGGTGCGCGCGGTGCCGCTGCTGATGTCCGATGTGGACGCGACCGCCGCGATGGCGAAGGTGGCGCTGGAGCTGGCCGGAGTGGACGTTGGCTGAGCCGACGCCGGCCGGGACCGGTTCCGCGGGCGGGGTTCCCGGCGACCACGCCGCGCCGGACGCGGTGACGTTGCTGCCGGTGCCGGGCCTGCCGGAGTTCCGGCCCGGTGACGACCTGGCGGGTGCGCTGGCGTCGGCCGCGCCGTGGCTGCGGGACGGCGACGTGGTCGTGGTCACGTCCAAGGTGCTGTCCAAAGTGGAAGGTCGGCTGGTGCCGGTGCCCGCCGACCCGGAGGCGCGGGACGCGATCCGGCGCGAGTGGGTGTCGGCCGAGGCGGTGCGCGTGCTGGCGCGGCGCGGGCGGACGCTGATCACCGAGAACAAGCTGGGCGTCGTGCAGGCGGCGTCCGGGGTGGACGCCTCGAACGTGGCGGGCGACGAGATCGCGCTGCTGCCGGTGGACCCCGACGGGTCGGCGGCGGCGCTGCGGGCCGAGCTGCACGAGCGGCTGGGCGTGCGCGTGGCCGTCGTGGTGACCGACACCATGGGCCGGGCCTGGCGGGTCGGCCAGACCGACGCGGCGATCGGCGCGTCCGGGCTGGCCGTGCTGCACCGGTACGCGGGCTCGGTGGACCGGCAGGGCAACCCGCTGGTGGTGACCGAGGTCGCGGTGGCGGACGAGGTCGCCGCGGCGGCCGACCTGGTGAAGGGCAAGCTGGGCGCGGTGCCGGTGGCGGTGGTGCGGGGGCTGCCGGTGTCCGACGACGGCTCGTCGGCGCGCGACCTGGCCCGGCCGGTGGAGGACGACCTGTTCCACCTGGGCACCGCCGAGGCGCTGGCGCGCGGGCGGGCCGAGGCGGTGCTGATGCGCCGCTCGGTGCGGGCGTTCACGGCGGAGCCGGTGTCGCCGGAGGCGATCAGGCGGGCCGTGGCGGCGGCGCTGACCGCGCCCGCGCCGCACCACACGCGGCCGGTGCGGTTCGTGCGGCTGGCGGAGCGGCGCGCGGAGCTGCTGTCGGCGATGCGGGCCCGGTGGGAGGACGACCTGCGGGGTGACGGGCTGCCCGAGGAGCGGGTCGCCAGGCGGACCTCCCGGGGCGACTTCCTGCGGGACGCGCCGGAGGTCGTGGTGCCGTTCCTGGTGCGGGAGGGCGCGCACGACTACCCGGACGAGCGGCGGTCCGGGGCCGAGCGGACGATGTTCACCGTCGCGGGCGGCGCGGCCGTGCAGGGGCTGCTGGTGGCGCTGGCCGCCGAGGGCCTCGGGTCGTGCTGGGTGTCGTCGACGATCTTCTGCCCGGACGTCGTGCGGTCCGTGCTGGAGCTGCCCGCGGACTGGGAGCCGCTGGGCGCGGTGGCGATCGGCCACCCGGTGGAGGAGCTGGCGCCGCGGCAGCCGCGCGAGCTGGGCGAAGGGTTCCTGGAGCGGTGAGCCTGCACGCGGACGCCTCGGCGACGTTGGAGGGGTGGCGGCCGGCCGATCCCGCGCAGGAGTCGCTGCGGCAGGCGTACCTGGGGTTCCTGGCGGCCCGGCCGGACGCCTGCGCGCGGTCGTGCGAGCCGGGGCACGTCACGGCGTCGGCGCTGGTCCTGGACGACTCCGGCGAGCGGACGCTGCTGACGCTGCACCCGCGGGTGGGGCGGTGGCTCCAGCTCGGCGGGCACTGCGAGCCGGGTGACCTGACGCTGGCCGGCGCGGCGCTGCGCGAGGCCGAGGAGGAGTCCGGGATCGAGGGGCTGGTGATCGAGCCGGTGCCGCTGCACCTGGACGTGCACCCGATCACGTGCTCGCTGGGCAAGCCGACGCGGCACTTCGACGTGCGGTTCCTGGTGCGGGCGCCCGCCGGTGCGCGGCACGCGCGCAGCGCCGAGTCCGTCGACCTGAGGTGGTGGCCGCTGGACGCCCTGCCGCCGGACGTCGACGACCTTCGTCCGATGATCTCCGTCGCGCTCGTCCGGATGGCCTGAAGGGCTTGTGATCCCGGTCATAGGGCTTCATGCTTGCACCGCTCTGGGAGCGCTCCCAGTGCAGTGAGGAGCTGTCAACGTGGACAAGGGAGCAAGACGGCGCCGGGCGGTGCTCGCCGCGCTGGCCGCGGTGGGGCTGATGGTCGGCGGCGGTGGCGTGGCCGCCGCCGGACCCGGCCATCACCACCACCCGTCCAGGGGAACGTCGTTCTACGTGGAACCGGACTCCAACGCGTCGCGGCAGGCGGCGGCGTGGCGGGCGGAAGGCCGGGTCGCGGACGCCGAGCTGATGGAGGCGCTGGCGAAGCAGCCCACCGCCATCTGGTTCACCACGGCGGGCGCGGAGCAGGTGCGGACCCGCGTGCGGGACGTCGTGCGCGCGGCGAAGCGCAAGAACCAGGTGCCGGTGCTGGTCGCGTACTTCGTGCCCTACCGGGACTGCTCGCAGTGGTCGGCGGGCGGCGCGCTCAGCGAGCAGGAGTACAAGGAGTGGATCGACGCGTTCGCCGCCGGGATCGGCGACGACAAGGCGGTCGTGATCGTCGAACCCGACGGGCTGGCGCTGCTGACCAGTGAGCCGTGGTGCACGATCGGGCCGGACGAGGAGCTGGTGCCGCAGCGGTACCGCGAGATCAACCACGCGGTCGACGCGCTCAAGCGGGGCAGGCAGACGAAGGTGTACCTCGACGCCGGGCACTCGGCGTGGCAGGCGCTGAACGACTACGACGCCGGGTACGGCGAGCCGCGGGAGCAGCAGGGCATCGTGAACCGGCTGCTGCGGGGCGGCGTGGCGCGGGCGGACGGGTTCGCCCTGAACACGTCGAACTACCGCTTCACCGCGGACCTGGTGCAGTACGGCACGCGCATCTCCAAGTGCCTCTACCTGCGGACGCACCGCGGCGCCACCACGTGCCCGTCCGACGCCGAGCTGGACGCGCTGCGCGTGCACGAGCGGAAGATGACGCACTTCGTCCTGGACACCAGCCGCAACGGCCAGGGCCACTACACGCCGGGCGAGGGCGAGACCGACTGGTGCAACCCGCCGGGCCGCGGCCTGGGCGAGCGGCCGACCGCGCGCACCCGCGTCCCCCTCGTCGACGCCTACCTGTGGATCAAGCGCCCGGGCGAGTCGGACGGCGAGTGCCAGGGCGGCCCACCGGCCGGCCAGTGGTGGCCCGAACAGGCCCTCGACCTGGCCACCCGCGCCACCCCACCCCTCCGCTAACCCCTCTCCCCCTACCCCCTCCCAGGTCGGGCCGGGGCACCACACGCCCCGGCCCACCTCACACGTGTCCTCCACTCAGACACCACGTGTCCTCCACTCAGACACCACGTGTCCTCCACTCAGCCCGCGCGAGTCGTACGTTCCGGACGCGCGAGTCGTACGTTCAGGACCCCCGAGTTCAACACTCGGCGCGGGGTGGCGGTCCAGTGCGCGGCTGGCGTGGTCCTGAACGCATGACACGCCGGGGCTGAACGCATGACACGCCCGACTTGGACGCATGACTCGCCCGGCTTGAGCGCATGACTCGCGGGGCTGGGTGCTGAACTCGGGGGGCGCGAACGTACGACTCGCGCGTTCTGGACGTACGACTCGCGATGCCTGAGTGGAGGACACGCGGTGTCTGGGTGGAGGGCACGCGTGGTGGGTCAGGTGTGCCGTTCAGGCGTCAGGTGTGCCGTTCAGGCGTCAGGTGTGCCGTTCAGGCGTTGGGTCAGGCCCTGTTGGGGGTTGGGCGCGCCGCCGTTCAGGCGTTGGGACAGGCTCGGGCGCGAGGGTTGGACCTGTTGGACCGTGGGGATCGGGCCCGGGGCCACGCGCAGTTCCGGTTCGGGGTCTGCGGTGGGTGAGTGGGGGGTGGGTGGGTGTGGGGTGGTGGGGTGGGGGGAAGGGGGCGCGGGGTGCGGTGGGGCTGGGTGGCCTGCGGCTACGTGGGAGGCCAGGACCATGGTCGAGTCCGGGTCGGCCGTCTTCGGGTCCACGGCGTTGACCAGGCTGCGCGGGATCTGCTGGGTGGCCGACGAGTCCATCGGCGAGGTCATGTTGTCCGGCGTCACGACGTGGATGCCACGTGCACGAGCACGGGCGAGTGCCGCGTCGGCCCGAGCGCGGGGGTCCATCCGGATCTCTCCTGCGTGTGCTTGGGCCGGCGGAGACGCCGGCGTTGCCGTCGGTGGCGCCCTCACCGCGACACGGGACCACCGCCCGTGCCACCGGAGTGCTCGTGCCAGAGTATTCGCAAACCACGGGTGGAAGTAAGCGGAGGAGGAAAAACGGCATGTCGGAGCTGCAAGGCGCCGAGGCGGTGGTCCTGGTCGGGGGCAAGGGGACCCGGCTGCGGCCACTGACCTTGTCCGCCCCCAAGCCCATGCTGCCGACCGCCGGGGTGCCGTTCCTCACCCACCTGCTGTCGCGGATCAGGGAAGCGGGGATCACCCACGTCGTGCTCGGCACGTCCTACAAGGCCGAGGTCTTCGAGGAGCACTTCGGGGACGGCTCGGCGCTCGGCCTGGAGCTGGAGTACGTCGTCGAGGAGGAGCCGCTGGACACGGCGGGCGCGATCCGCAACGTCGCCCACAAGCTGCGCGAACGCGACGTGATGGTGTTCAACGGCGACATCCTGTCCGGTGTGGACCTGCGCGCCGTGCTCGCCACGCACCGCGAGGCCGAGGCCGACGTCACCCTGCACCTGGTCCGGGTCGACGACCCGCGCCGGTTCGGGTGCGTGCCGACCGACGACGACGGCCGCGTCACGGCGTTCCTGGAGAAGACCGAGGACCCGCCGACCGACCAGATCAACGCGGGCTGCTACGTGTTCCGCCGCGAGGTGGTCGAGGGCATCCCCGCGGGCAGGCGGGTGTCGGTGGAGCGGGAGACGTTCCCCGGCCTGCTGGCGGCCGGCGCGCGCGTGCAGGGGCACGTCGACGCGTCGTACTGGCTCGACCTCGGCACGCCCGCCGCGTTCGTGCAGGGCTCGGCGGACCTGGTGCGCGGCGTCGCGCCGTCGGCCGCGCTGGAGCTGACGGGCGAGGCGGTGCTGCTGGAGGGCGCGTCGGTCCACGCGGACGCGGTGGTCAGGGGCGGCGCCACGATCGGCGCGGGCTGCACGGTCGCGGCCGGCGCGCTGGTCGACGGCGCGGTGCTGTTCGACGGCGCGGTGGTCGGCGAGGGCGCCCGGGTGGAGCGCAGCGTCGTGGGCGCGAACGCGCTGGTCCAGGCCGGTGCGGTGGTGACCGACTCGGTGATCGGCGACGGCGCGGTGATCGGCGCCCGGTGCGAGCTGGTCGGCGGTGCGCGGGTGTGGCCGGGGGTGGCGCTGCCCGAGGCCGGGATCCGGTTCTCCGCCGACGTCTGACGACCCCCGGTGCCCGCGGAGAGGAGCTGGTCGCCCCCGTTCCCGCTGGACCTCGGCGTCGTGCTGGGTCCGCTGGGACGGGGTCCCGGTGATCCGTCGTTCCGGGTCGGCGACGGGGTGTGGCTGACCGCCAACACCCCGGTCGGCCCGGGGACGCTGCACGTCCGGCGCGCGGACGTGGTCGAGGCGCGGGCGTGGGGCGAGGGCGCGGAGTGGCTGCTGGACGGGCTGCCCGCGCTGCTGGGCGCGGGCGACGACGACTCGGCGTTCGAGTGCCACCACCCGTTGATCGAGCAGGCGCGGCGGCGGTGGCCGGGGATGCGGCTGACCGCGACCGGGCGGGTGTGGGACGCGCTGCTGCCGGCGGTGCTGGAGCAGAAGGTGACGGTGGCGGAGGCGCACCGGTCGTACCGGGAGCTGTGCCGCCGCTTCGGCACGCCCGCGCCGGGTCCGGCGGAGGGCATGTTCGTGCCGCCGACGCCGCGGGCGGTGCTGGGGATCACGGACTGGCAGTGGCACCAGGCGGGCGTCGACGGCGCCCGGCGGCGGGCGCTGGTCGCGGCGGCGCAGGTGGCGCACCGGCTGGAGGGCGCGTTCGGCCTCGGCGGCGAGGCCGGGCGGGCGCTGCTGCGGAAGGTGCCCGGCATCGGCGTGTGGACGGCGGCCGAGGTGGCGCAGCGGGCCTGGGGCGACCCGGACGCGGTGAGCTTCGGGGACTTCCACCTGGCCGGGATCGTCGGGTGGGCGCTGGTGGGCCGCAAGGTCGACGACGACGGGATGGCGGAGGTGCTGGCCCCGTACGCGCCGCAGCGGCAGCGGGCGGTGCGCTACATCAAGGCGTCGGGGGTGCGGAAGCCCCGCTTCGCGCCCCGGTTCTCGCCACGCGACTACCGCGCCATGTGACGACCACGACCTGTGACGACCACGCCCTTTACGACCACGAGCTGTGACGCATCACCCGAGCAGGTGGCCGAGGCCGATCGAGGTCATGGCCCACCCAAGGCGGGTGACCAGGCCCGGATCGGCTTCGGCCAGCGCGGCGAGGTCGAGTTGCCGGAGGAACGCGGGCACGTCGCGGAAGCGCGTGATGTGCGCTCCCGGGTCGATCCCGAGTTCGACGCAGCGGATCAGCACCTCGACGGCTCGCGCCGGGGAATCGGATCTCCTGAACCCCTCGTTGATCGCTTCGAAGGCGACCTGGTTCTCACCCGTGCCCACCAGCATCCGACGCGCGCAGACGATGAGGTAGTCCGGTGAGGCGTTGAGGCGAGTGCCGATCTCGACGATGTCCCGCATCAGGTCCGGAGTGGCGCAGGGGTCGCCGGCCATGATTTTCAGGACGGGTTCGTAGTAGAAAGAACCCGAGTGCATGAGCGATCTCTGCGCCTCACCGAGGGCGTTGTAGGCTTCGACCCTCTCATCAGGGACGCCCGCTGCCAGGAGAGCCACCAGCAGGCGGGTCAGCGACACCACCTTGCCCCCCGATGGGACCGCCATCCTCGCCGCGCGGAAATTCGACAGGAGCGGTTCTAGGCTGTCGTGCACCCAATCGATGTCGGGCGAGCAGCGGAAGTTCTGGTATCGGCGCAGGACATCGGCGGAGGTGTCGAAATCGTCCAGGAACCAGGTGAGTTCGGCGGGTGGCGCGGGTCGTCCGCTCGCCGGTTTCAGCACCACGTCGCGACGCTCTCCGTCGACGATCCGGGCCAGGTCGAATTGGAACACGAAACCCCGGAACTCCTCGGGGTCGAACTGCGATTCCCACAGCAGCGCCAAGGCCCGCCACCGCCGCACGGCGTCCTGCTCGCCCGGCAGGCTTGACGCGGCGAATTCCCCTCGCGCCGACACGACCAGCACCACCAGGTTGGCGGTGTAGGCCGCGACGCGCCGCGCCAGGGGGAGGACCCGCGGTTCGTACCCGGTGACGTCGTCCTGGTGGTGTTGCGCCGCGCCGAGGAGGCGGGTGAACAGGTGGTGCAGCGACTCCCGGTCCGCCTCCGGCGCGCCGGCGAACAGCTCGTGCAGGAAGCCCGGCACCGGGGAACGCGTGGTGAGCGGGGCGAACGACAGCAGCGGCCGCAGCCAGCCGGTGTCGTCCGCGCGCGGCTTGTAGTGGAACGACGACGCCGCGCGCTCCCCCGCCACCACCTCCAGCGACACCCGGTGGACCAGGCGGGCGACGAGGTACTCGCCGAACGTGGCGTGCAGGAACTCGTAGGTGTGGCAGGGCCGGCCGTCGTGGGCGGAGCGGGCCTCGTGGACGAAGAAGAACCGCCCCACGGCGAGCTGGGCGGCGCTGAGCCGGATGCGCCGGTCCGGGCCGGAGCGGGGGCCGGCGGGGAACAGGGCGTTCAGGTCCTCGTCGAGGTCGGCCTCCTCGACCCACTGCGCGCCCCGGTTGAACATCGCGAAGGCGATCACGGACAGCCTGATCAGCTCCTGCTCGACCGCCCGGTCCAGCTCGCGGTCGGGCGCGTCCCTGAGGTGCTTGACCACCTCGCGCCGGGCGAAGCGGGTCAGCAGCTGCTCGTAGAGCTGGGCCCGGTCGAGGGAGGCGGTGCCCCGCAGCGCGCACCCGTCCGCGTTGTAGAGGGCGAGCATGAACAGCAGCAGCGGCTGGCCGGCCAGTTCCGCGTGCTGGAGCGCGACCTCCGGGTCCAGCGGCGCACCGGGGTTGACCCGGTTCCACGTCCCCAGCCACTGGCGCACCTGCTCCTCGCCGAACGGCTCCAGCCGCAGGACGACCGTCGCGGCGGGGAACCTCGCCCGGTCGGCGACGGCGACGCGGCTGGTCACCACGACGACCACCGCGCGCCCCTGCTCCAGCTCGCGCTGCTGGAACCGCTGGACGTCCACCAGGTAGTCCGACCTGCTCACGCCGGTGGCCTGCAGCAGCTCGTCGAACCCGTCCAGCAGCACCACCGGCACGGCGGGCGCGGCGGCGCGGGCCAGGTCGGGCCAGTCGACGCGTTCCCCGGTGGCGGCCCGGACCGCGTGCTCGACCTGCTCCTGGAGGTCGGACTCGGCGGGCACGTCGCGCAGCACGACCCGGATCGGCAGCAGGTCGCCGGGCAGCCGCGCGGCCAGGACCTTGGTCAGCAGCGACTTGCCCGCGCCCGGCTGCCCGAGCACCACCAGCGGCGCGCGGGTCGCCCGGGACGAGGTGAGGTACCCGGCGAGGTAGGCGTCCAGGTCGGAGCGGATCGGCGCCTCGGACCACCAGCCCTCCCGGCCGGCGTCGCCGTCGCGCCAGGTCTCGGCCACCCGGAACAGGGGCGCCACGTACGCCTGCTCCAGCGTCGGCGCGACCAGCCCGGCGGGCAGGTCGCCGTCCACGACCGGCTGCCGGAGGGCGGGGCGGTAGGCGTTGGCCAGGGCGTCCCGGCGCACGTCGGGCGCCAGGTGCCCCGCGACCCGCTCCAGCAGCTCCCGCAGCCCGCCCAGCGCGGTGCGGGTCGCGGCGTGCTCGATGCCGCTGGTCCACACGCCGAACTCGGGGCAGTCGAGCGCGAGGCGGCGGTAGTGCCCCCGGTACCGCTCCAGCGCCCGGCCCGGCACGTCGGGCAGCGCGACCTCGCGGGCGCCCTCGAACCCGGCCAGGAACCTCAGGTACTCCCCGGTCATCTCCGCGTAGTAGGAGGACAGGTCCTCGGCGACCCGCTCGGGCGGCGATTCGGGGTTGGGCAGCGGCAGCCGGGTCCCCAGCAGCGTGGTCATGAGGTCCACCCAGCGGTCCGACCCCGCCCACGACGACGTGACCAGCGCCACCTGCTCGCCCCGGCTCAGCTCGGGCTTGACCGGCAGCTCCGCCTCGTCCAGGGCCTCGAACAGCGCCGTGACCACGAGGACGCCGTGCGCCGCCTCCAGCAGCCGCGTCCGGTCGACCCGGTGCAGGCCGGTGACGCGCTCGCGCACCGACGCCAGGAGCTGCCTGCCCACCCGCACCACCTCGGTGCGGGCGTCGAGCAGGTCGATCCCGCCCGCGGCCAGCACGGCGCCGGCCGAGGCGTGGTCCAGGAACTTCACCAGCGCGGTGTCGCCGCCCAGCAGCTTGACCGCGTCCGCGTACGAGAAGGAGCGGCGCACCCCGCCATCATCCGGAGCGCCGCCGGTGCGGGCGGCGACAGCGGGCCGAGACCGCCCGAACGGCTCAGCGGCGCGCCATGACCTTCAGCCGCAGCCCCAGGCCGGTCCGCACCGCCAGCCTCAGCGGCGCCCAGGCCACCCCGGGGTGCCGGTCGGCAAGGTAGCGGTAGGCGCTGGAGTGGTGGGCGGCCAGCATCCGGGCCGAGGCGCGCTTCGTGGAGTGGCCGCCGATGTGCACGACCTCCGCGTCCGGCACGTACACGTTCAGCCAGCCCGCGCGGCCCAGGCGGTCGCCCAGGTCCACGTCCTCGAAGTACATGAAGTAGCGGGGGTCGAAGCCCTCCACCGAGTCGAACGCCTCGCGGCGCATCAGCAGGCACGAGCCCGACAGCCAGCCGGCGGTGCGCTCCTCGACGGACGCCGCCTCCTGCCGGTACGCCTGCGTCCAGGGGTTGGCCGGCCAGACGGGGCCCAGCACGGCGTGGCCCACGCCGCGCCCGAGGGACGGCAGGAGGCGCGCGGACGGGTACACCGCGCCGGACGGCTCGCGGATCAGCGGGCCGAACGCGCCGCCGCGCGGCCACCTCTTGGCCGCCTCCAGCAGCTTGTCCAGGCTGCCCTCGCCCCACGACAGGTCGGGGTTCGCCACCACGACCCACCCCACGTCGTCGGGCAGGGACGCCACGCCGCGGTTGGCCGCCGCCCCGTAGCCGAGGTTGCCGCCGGTCGGCAGGAACGTCACGTGGTCGTGCGCCTCGGCGGCGCGCTCGGGCACGCCGTCGGTGGACCCGTTGTCCGCCAGCACCACCGACACCGGCCGGGTGGTGGCCGTGGCGAGGGTGGACAGGAAGGTCTCCAGGGTTTCACCGGGCGAGTAGGTGACGGTCACGACCGCCAGTCCGTCTCCGTAGCGCGTCACGCGGGCCACCCTAGTGGTGGTGGACGTGGCGCATGACCGCGTGCCCCTCACCGCGCGGAGCCGGCGGGGCGGTGCGGGGTGGCCGAGGCGGCCGCGGACCAGGCTGCCCCCGTACCGCCCTACATACCCCAAGCGGGTATCTAAAAGGCGAACGGGCACGCGGCGGGTGGTTCGGTGGCGAGGGTCCAGCGGTGGGTTGTCCAGCGGCGGGTGGTTCAGCGGCGGCGGTGCACGAGCGCGGCGCGCTCGTAGGCCTGCCGGTGCCGGGCCGCCGACGTGGCCCACGAGAAGTCCTTGGCCCTCACCAGGGCCGCCGCGGCCAGCGCGTCCCGCCGGCTCGGGTCGTCCAGCAGGTCGGCCAGGGCCGCCGCGATGTCACCCGCGCCGACCCCGCAGTACGCCACCGCGTCGCCGCCCACCTCGGGCAGCGACAGCCGCCGCGTGGTCAGCACCGCCGCGCCGCACGCCATGGCCTCCAGCACCGGCAGCCCGAACCCCTCGCCCAGCGACGGGTAGGCCACCAGCTCGGCGCCGCCCAGGAACCCGGCCAGCGAGGGGAACGGCAGGTAGCCCGCCCGGATCACGCGGACCCGGTGCGGCACCGCGTCCAGCGCCCGCTCCACCTGGCTGTCCCAGCCCGGCTGCCCGGCCAGCACCAGCGCGGGCGGGTTCGCCCGGCCCCGGCACGCCTGCGCGAACCCGCGGATCAGCGCGGGCACGTTCTTGCGCGGCTCCAGCGCGCCCAGGAACGCCACGTACGGCGCGTCGCCCAGCGACAGCAGCCGCCGCACGTCCGCCACCTCCGCCGCCGTCGGCGGGTGGAACCGCTCGGTCTCCACGCCGTGCTGGGCGATGTGCAGGGCCTGCCGGTCCGCGCCCGCCACGCGCGCCAGCTCGTCCGCGGTCGCCCGCGACGGCACGACGCACAGCTCGGCGCGGCGCAGCGAGGCCCGCGTCCAGGCCCGGAAGAACCTCGCCTTCACCGACGAGTGCAGCGCCGGGTCGGTGAAGAAGGTCGCGTCGTGCAGCGTCACCACCGACGCGGTCCGGTTCGCCAGCGGCACGGTGTAGTGCGGCGAGTGCACCACGTGGACGCCGAGCCGGTTCGCCAGGCGCGGCAGCGTGGTCTGCTCCCAGGTCAGCCGGGCGGTGCGGGTGGCCACGGCCTCCGTCGCCGGGACGACCCGCGAGTTCGGGGCCAGCGCGCCGTACAGCCCGGCGTCGCGGGGCTGGCACACCACGCTGAGCCGGGCGCCGTCCGCGTCCAGCGCGGCCACCAGGGAATCCACGTACCGCCCGACACCACCGCGGTCGGTCGGGACGGCGGTGGCGTCGATCAGCACGCTGGGTTCGGCGGGCGACACGCGGTGAAGGGTACGACCGGTTTCCGGCGAATGGCCGCGAAACGGGGCAAACGGTTGCTTAACCAAACAGCGCCAGGTGGACCCGCCACACCGACCGAGCTGCGTTTTCCCAGGTGAACGCTTCCGCGCGGGCACGGCCGGACGTGATCAGCCTCTCGCCCAGGCCCGGGTCGGACAGCACCGAGCGCAGCCCGCCCACCAGCGCGGCCAGGTCTCCGCGCGGCACCGCCACGCCCGCGCCGCCCGCCACCTCGACCAGCGCCGGCGCGTCGGAGTGCACCACCGGCACCCCGGCCGCCATCGCCTCCACCACCGGCAGGCCGAACCCCTCGGCCAGGCTCGGCGCGGCCAGCACCGCCGCCCGCCGCAGGACGAACGCGAGCCGCGCGTCGCTCACCCGGCCCAGCAGCGTCACGTGCGGCGCCCGCAGGTCAACCCCGCCCCAGCCCGGCGGACCGACGACCACCAGCGGCACGCCCAGCTCGGCGGTCGCGGCGACCAGCAGGTCGAAACCCTTGCGCGGCTCGACCGTGCCGATCGCCAGCACGTACCGCGGCGGGACGTCGACCGGCTCCTCCTCCGGCAGCGCCGTCACGCCGTTGGGCACCACGTGCACCGGCGCGGGGCCGGGCGCGTGCCGGCGCAGCTCGTCCGCCACCACCGACGTGGGCACCACGACCCCCGCCGCCCTGGCGGTCGCCCGGCCGATCACGCGCCGGTGCCACGCCGCGCCGCGCGGCGTCAGCGTCCCCGGGTGGGTCCACGGCACGGTGTCGTGCACGGTCACCACGACCCGGCCGCGCGGCGGCGCGAGCGGCGTGCAGGCGTGCACCGAGTCGCCGCCCGGCCAGTACGGCACGCCCCGCTCCCACGCCGCGATCAGCGCGCGCCGGGGCAGCGGCAGCACCTTCGGCCCCCCGACGCCGGGCACGACGGCCGCCGAGACGTCCGCGTGCCTGCTCACCGCCCCCGTCACGGTCCACCCGGCGGGCGCGGTGCGGGCCAGCGCGGCGGCCAGCTCGCGCGTGTAGCGGCCGGTGCCACCCGGCACGGGGGCCAGCAACTGCTCGGTCAGCACAACGAGGTTCGGCACGTCGCGTACCGTCTCACGCCGTGTCGAACCCGCGGACGACGGTGGTCGTGGTGACGTGGCGCGGCCGCGAGCACATCACCGCGTGCCTGGACGCCCTGGCCCGTCAACGTCCACACCGGACACTCGTGGTGGACAACGCCTCCGACGACGGCACGGCCGGCCTGCTGGCCGCCCACCCGGGCCGCCCGGAGGTCCTGCGCCTGCCGGTCAACCGCGGTTACGCGGGCGGCCTGGCCGCGGCGCTGCCGCGCGTGACCACCGAGTACGTGGCCTGGCTCAACGATGACGCCGCGCCCGACGAGGGCTGGCTGGCGGCCCTGGAGGACGCCCTGGACGCCGCGCCGGGCGCCGCCGCCGCGACCGCGACGATGCTGCTGGCCGACGGCTCGACCCAGTCGGCGGGCGTCCGCCTCACCGCCGACGGCCACGGCGCGGACCTGGTGCGCGCGGACGGCGAGGTGTTCGGCTTCTGCGGCGGCGCGGCCCTGGTCCGGACGGGCGCGCTGCGCGAGGCGGGCGGCGTCCCGGAGAGCTTCTTCTGCTACTACGAGGACACCGACACGGCGTGGCGGCTGCGCCTGAACGGCCACCGGGTGCTGTCCGTCGGCCCGGCGCGGGTCCGCCACCGGCACGGCGCGAGCACCCGCCCCGGCTCCCGGCCGTTCCACCGGTGGAACGAGCGCAACCGCCTGCTGATGCTGCTGCGCTGCGCCCCGGCGGCCGTCGCGGTCCGCGAGCTGGCCAGGTTCGCCGTGATCACGGCTGCGCTGCCGCTGCGCCGGGCCCGGCCGGACGCGGAGAACTTCCGGGTGGCCCTGCGCGTCCGGGTGCTGGCCGAAACGTTGCTGCGGCTGCCCGCGACAGGGGTGCAGCGGGTCCGGATCGGCCGGCGCGCGACGGTGGACCGGCGCGACGTGTGGCGGGAGTGGGCGGGGCGTTAGAGGGCGGGCCGTCGGACGGCGGGCCGGTGACGTGGTGCGGAGGGGCGAGATGACCGAGTACGTCGAGGTGCGCACCGAGGACGGCGAACTGGTGCCGTTCGAGGTCGACGAGTACGACGGCCCCGTGCGGGCCGGCCGGAACTGGAACAGGGTCCAGGAGACCCTGGAGCAGGGCGTCGAGCGGGCCAGGCACGTCGCCCGCACGGTGGCCGCGCGGGTCGCCGACATGCCGCCGCCCCGCCCCGACAAGGTGGCCGTGGAGATCGGCCTCAAAGCGGGCCTGAGCGGCGCGTTCGGCATCGCCAAGTCGTCCACCGAGGCGCACATCAAGATCACCGTCGAGTGGCACCGGGACGCGCCGCCCGCCCCCGCGCCGCCGGAGGACGCCGAGTCGGCGCCCGCCGAGGACGGTGTTACCGAGGCGTAGGCCACGGTGACGCCCCGCTGCGGAGCGTGATGAGGCAGAGTTAGCGCGTGGAGCGAGCGAGCCTGCCCGACGTGTCGGTGGTCGTGGTCAACTACCGCGGGGCCGAGGACACCAAGACGTGCCTGCGCGCCCTGTACGGCGAGCTGGACTACCCGGTCGACAAGCTCCAGGTCGTGGTGGTCGACAACGCCTCGGGCGACGGGGGCGCCGAGGCGATCAGGGCGGCCGAGCCGCGCGCGGACGTCGTCGAGGCGCCGGCCAACCTCGGGTTCGCCGGCGGCTGCAACCTCGGCGTCGAGCACGCCCGCGGCGCCGTCGTCGCGTTCCTCAACAACGACGCCCGGCCCCACCGGGACTGGCTGCGCGCGGCGGTGCGGGTGCTGCGCGACGAGCCCTCCGTGGGCGCGGTGGCGAGCAAGGTGCTCGACTGGGAGGGGCAGGCGGTCGACTTCGTCGACGGCGGCCTCACCTGGTTCGGCATGGGCTACAAGCGGCACGCCGGGCAGCCCGACGACGGCAGCCACGACGCGCCGCGCGACGTGCTGTTCGGCACCGGCTCGGCCCTGGTGGCGCGGGCCTCGGTGTTCCGCGAGCTGGGCGGGTTCGACGAGCGGTTCTTCATGTTCTACGAGGACGTCGACCTCGGCTGGCGGATGAACCTGCGCGGCTGGCGCGTGCGCTACGAGCCGACCTCGCTCACGTTCCACAAGCACCACGCCTCCATGTCCGAAGTGGACAGCAGCCGCGAGCTGTACCTGTTGGAGCGCAACGCCTTGGCCGCGCTCTACAAGAACTTCTCCGACGAGACGCTGGCGCGGGCGCTGCCCGCGGCGCTGGCCCTGGTGGTCCGCCGGGCCACCGCGCGCGGCGAGCTGGACCCGACCCAGCTGGAGATCACCCGCCGCCCGGCGGACCCGGCGGACGACCTCGCGCCCGTGCCCGTGCCGCGGCAGGCGCTGGCCGGGTTCCTGGCGATCGACCAGTTCGTGGAGCTGCTGCCGTCGCTGGCCGAGTCCCGCCAGGCCGAGCAGGCCGCGCGCCGGGTGACGGACGCGGACCTCGTGCCGCTCATGCGCAAGGCGCTGGAGCCCGCGTACCCGCTGCCCCGCTACCTGGCCGCGCACGACGTGCTGGTGGACGTGTTCGGGCTGGACGAGGTGTTCGGCAAGCCGCGCAAGGTGCTGGTGCTGACCGGCGACGTGATCTCCGCGCGGATGGCGGGACCGGCGATCCGGGCGTGGCACATGGCCGACGTCCTGGCGGGCGAGCACGAGGTGCGGCTGGTCACGGTCAACCCGGTGTGCGACCCGCCCGACGCGCCGTTCGACGTGCTCCGCGTGGCGCGCCGCGACCTCGGGCCGCAGGTCGACTGGGCGGACGTGGTGGTCCTCCAGGGCCACGCGCTGGAGTTCGCGCCGAAGCTCAAGGAGCCGGGCTCCACCAAGGTCGTCGTCTGCGACGTCTACGACCCGATGCACCTGGAGCTGCTGGAGCAGAGCCGCGACGACACCGACGAGAAGCGGGCCGCCGACCTGACCGCCGTGACCAGGGTGCTCAACAACCAGCTCGAGCGCGGCGACTTCTTCCTGTGCGCCTCCGAGCGGCAGCGGCACTTCTGGCTCGGCCACCTGGCCGCGCTGGGCCGGCTCACGCCGTCGCTGTACGACCACGACCGGACCACGCGGTCGCTGATCGCGGAGGTCCCGTTCGGGCTGCCGGGCAAGCCGCCGCAACGCACCGGGCCCGGCCTGCGGGCGGCCCTGGGCCTGCCCGCGTCGGACAAGGTGGTGCTGTGGGCGGGCGGCGTCTACAGCTGGTTCGACCCGTTGACGCTGGTGCGGGCCGTGGACCGGCTGCGGGGCCGCCGGCCGGACGTGCGGCTGGTGTTCCTCGGCATGAAGCACCCCAACCCCGAGGTGCCGGACATGGACGTCGCCGGGCAGACGCGGTCGCTGGCCCAGCGGCTCGACCTGGTCGGGTCGCACGTGTTCTTCAACGAGACGTGGGTGCCCTACCAGGACCGGCAGAACTGGCTGCTGGACGCGGACGCGGGCGTGACCACGCACTACGAGCACGTGGAGACGACGTTCGCGTTCCGGACCCGGGTGCTCGACTACCTGTGGGCCGGGCTGCCGATCGTGACCACGGACGGCGACTCGTTCGCCGACCTGGTGCGGCGCGAGGGCCTGGGCGTGGTGGTGCCGTCGGAGGACCCGGGCGCGCTGGCCGACGCGCTGGAGAAGGCGCTGTACGACGAGGAGTTCGCGGCGGCCTGCGCCGAGCGGATCGCCGTGGTGCGGGAGCGGTTCACGTGGGAGAACGTGCTCGCGCCGCTGGTCGAGTTCTGCCGCAACCCCCGGCCCGCCGCCGACCGGCTGCCCGGGTCGTCGCCCCTGGTCCGCAACCGGCCGCTGCCCAGGAAGGACAAGGTGCTGCGCGACGTGCGCCTGGTGAAGGAGTACCTGGACGCGGGCGGTCCGGGCGAGGTGGCGCGCCGGGCGACCGGGCGGGTGCTGAAGAAGCTGCGCGGCCATGGCTAGGCCGCTCAAGGTGCTGATCGACGGCACTCCCCTGCTCGGGCACCGGACCGGCATCGGCCGCTACACGGCGGCGCTGGCCGAGGAGCTGGCGTCGATGCCGTCGGTGCAGGTGAGGGCGGTCGCGTTCACGCTGCGCGGCTGGCGGGCGCTGCGGACCGTGCTGCCGCACGACGTGGTGGCGCGGGGGCTGCCGGTGGCGGCGCGGCTGCTGCGGCACCTGTGGCTGCGGGCGCCGTTCCCGCCGGTGGAGTTCCTGGCCGGGCCGACCGACGTGATGCACGGCACGAACTTCGTGCTGCCGCCCGCGCTGCGGGCCGGCGGCGTGGTCACCGTGCACGACCTGGCGTTCCTCGACGCGCCCGGCGACCTGCCCCCGTCCGACCGGCGGCTGCCGGAGCTGGTGCAGCGGTCGGCGTCCCGGGCGGACGTCGTGTGCACGCCGACCCGCGCCGTGGCGTCGGTGGTGGAGGAGCGGCTGGGCGTGCACCCGGACAAGATCGTGGTGACGCCGCTGGGCGTGGACCCGGCGTGGTTCGCGGCGCGCCCGCCGTCCCCGGCGCTGCGGGACCGGTTGGGCCTGCCCTCGGAGTACCTGCTGTTCGTGGGCGCCGGCGGGCCGCGCAAGGGGCTGGGGACGCTGGTGGCGGCCCACTCGGCGCGGCCCTCCCTGCCGCCGCTGGTGCTGGCCGGGCCGGGCGCGCCGGCGGCCGACGACCGGGTGCTGCGCACCGGGTACCTGAACGACGTGGACCTGCGGAGCGTGGTGGCCGGGGCGTCGGCGCTGGTGCTGCCGTCGCGGGACGAGGGCTTCGGGCTGCCGGTGCTGGAGGCGCTGGCGTGCAACGTGCCGGTGGTGTGCACGGACGTGCCGGCGCTGCGCGAGGTGGCCGACGGGCACGCGGCGCACGTGCCGGTGGGCGACGTCGAGGCGCTGGCGCAGGCCATGGCGGACGCGGTGGAGACGCCCGCGACCCCCGCCGGCCAGGCGGCGCGCCGGGCCCACGCGGCCGGGTTCACGTGGCGCAGGACGGCGGAGAAGACGGTCGAGGCCTACCGGCTCGCGGCCGGGCGGTGACCGGGAACGCCCCTAGGGCCTGTCCTCAAAGCGGGTGCGGTTGGTCTGCTTTGATCTTGGGTCGTGATCCGCAGGCACGAGTTGAGCGATGAGCAGTGGCGGACCA
>NZ_JBHWIE010000103.1:0-23810 GCF_042732085.1 Actinosynnema sp. NPDC059797 | reverse complement strand
GGCCTGGGCCGCCCCGACGAAGCCTGCGAGCTGCTCCGGCAGGCCGGTGGCGCGAACCTCCAGCGGCGCAGGCACCTGCTCGCGATGCGGGCGTGGCAGCTGGCCGTGACCGGCTCGCCCGCCGAGGCGTTCGCCTCGCTCGACGCGCTGGACCGGGGCGGCAGCGACCACGAGGCGGCGCTGTTCACCAGGGCCGCCCGCGGTGCGGTCGAACTCGCGGTCGGCTCACCCGCGATCGCCGTCTCGCACCTGCGCCGCGCCCTGATCGCGGTGCGGGCCCAGCGCGACGACGTGCCGTGGATGGAGCCCTACCTCACCGCGTGCCTGATCGACGCCCTCCTGCTCGCGGGCCGGCTCAGCGAGGCCACCGCCGTCGCGAGCGACTTCCACGGCGGCAAGCGCGACAACGCGTGGCACGTCGCCGTCACCCTGACCGAGCTGGTGGGCCACCCGATGCCGATCCCGGCCCCCGCCGTCGAACTCGCCTCCTAGACCGCGCCACCGTCCGGTGCCCGACCTCCCCCCGGGTCGGGCACCGGGTTTCCGCCTACCTAGAGAACGGGAGAGTTCCATGGGAATACCCTCCGCAGACCGCCACGGTGACCAGCCGATCGCGATCATCGGCCTGTCCTGCCGGCTACCCGGGGCCCCGAACGCCGACCGCTTCTGGGACCTGCTCGTCGGTGGGGAGGACCGCGTGGGGAGCCCCGGCGCGTCGAGGACGCACACCAGGGACAGCACCGGCGGCTACCTGGACGACGTGGCGGGGTTCGACGCGGCGTTCTTCGACATCTCGCCGCGCGAGGCCAACCGGATGGACCCGCAGCACCGGATGCTCACCGAGACCACGTGGACCGCGCTGGACGACGCCGGCCTGTCCGCGCCCTCGCTCGCCGCGTCGAACACCGGCGTCTACGCCGCGTGCCTGGGCACCGCCTACTGGGACCTGCTGCGCGCGCACGGCGCCAACGACATGCACGGCCTGATCGGCTCGGGCCTGCACGGCACGGCCGCGGGCCGGATCTCCCGGCTGCTGGACCTGCGCGGCCCGAGCATGGCGCTCGACGCCACCTGCTCGACCTCGCTGCTCGCCGTGCACCTCGCCTGCCAGGGCCTGCGCTCCGGCGAGACCGACCTGGCCATCGTCGCCGGGGCGAACACCCTGCTCGACGGCGGCTACTGGGACTCGCTCACCCGCGGCCGGGTGCTGTCGCCGGACGGGCGGAGCAAGTTCGGCAGCCCGGCCGCGAACGGCTACGGGCGCGGCGAGGGGGCCGCGGCCGTGGTGCTCAAGCCGCTGGCCGCCGCGCTCGCCGACGGCGACCGCGTCCGCGCGGTGGTGCTGGGCAGCGCGGCGGGCAACAACGGCCGCACCAGCGCCTCCATCACCACACCCTCCGAGGCGGGCCAGGAGGACACCGTCCGCCGGGCGTACCGCAACGCCGGCGTCCGCCCGGCGGACGTCGACTACGTGGAGGCGCACGGCACCGGGACCACGTCGGGCGACCAGGTGGAGCTGGCCGTCCTGGACCGGGTCCTCGGCGAGGGCAGGCCCGCGGGCCGCCGGTGCCCGGTCGGGTCGGTGAAGACCAACGTCGGGCACACCGAAGCCGCCGCCGGGCTCGTCGGCTTGGTCAAGACCGTGCTGGCGGTGGAGCACCGCACGGTGCCGCCGACGCTGCACGGCCCCGCGGACGGCGGTGACCGCGCCTCGGTCGAGTTACCGCCCACAGCGACACCGTGGCCCGAACGGCACGGCCCCGCGATCGCGGGCGTCAGCTCGTTCGGGCTTTCCGGCACCAACGTGCACGTCGTCGTCGGCGAGGCCCCACCGGTTCGGGAACCCGATCCGGTGCGCCCGCCGTCCGCCTACCTGCTGCCGCTGTCGGCCCGCTGCCCCGTGGCGCTGCGGCAGCTCGCCGGCGCGTACGCCGACCGGCTGGCGGAGGGCGACGACCTGCTCGACGTGTGCTTCAGCGCCGGCACCAGGCGGACCCACCACGAGCACCGGCTCGCCGTGGCGGGACCGGACCGGCTGAGCATCGCGCGGCGGTTGCGCGCCTACGCCGACGGTTCCCTCAAGCCGCTGTCGAGGACCGGCTCGCAGACCGCGCCGAAGATCGTGTTCGTGTTCCCCGGCCAGGGCTCGCAGTGGGTCGGCATGGGCCGGGAGCTGCTGGTCGAGAGCGAGGTCTTCGCGGCGCGGCTGCGGGAGTGCGACGCGGCGGTGCGCGCCGAGACCGGCTGGTCGGTGGTCGACCGGCTGCACGACGACGCGCCGCTGACGGCGGTGCGCGAGGTCCAGCCCGTGCTGTGGGCCGTTCAGGTCGCGCTGGCGGCGGTGTGGCGGGACTGGGGCGTCGAACCGGACGTGGTGCTCGGGCACAGCATGGGCGAGGTCGCCGCGGCGACCGTGTCCGGCGCGCTGTCGGTGGCCGACGGGGCCGCGGTGATCTGCCGGCGCAGCGCGCTGATCGCCGAGCACTGCCGGCCGGGCGCGATGGTCGCCGTGCAGGTGGGCGAGCGGGAGGCCGCCCGGGCGCTGGCGCCCTACGAGGACCGCCTGTGCGTCGGCGTGGTCAACAGCGAGCACGCCACCGTGCTGTCCGGCGACCACGACGCGGTGGTCGAGGTGACCGAGTCGCTGCGGTCGCTGGGGGTGCCCTGCCGGCGCGTCGACGTGGAGTTCGCCTCGCACGCGCCGCAGGTCGAGCCGGTGCGGCCGTGGCTGCTGGCGGGCCTGTCCGACCTGCGCCCGACCTCCGGGTCCGTGCCGCTGCACTCCACCGTGCTGGACCGGGTGGTGGACGGGTCGCGGCTGGGCGCGGACTACTGGATGGACAACCTCCGGCTGCCGGTCCGGTTCGCCTCGGCCGTCGAGTCGATCGCCGCGACGGGTCCGGTCGTGTTCGTGGAGATCAGCCCGCACCCGGTGCTGGCGCCCGCCGTGGAGGACTGCGTCGAGCGGGCCGGCGGTCGGGGCGCCGCCGTGGCCTCGACGCGCCGCGGGCGGCCCCAGCTGGAGTCGATGCTGGCGGGCCTGGGTGCCGTGCACGTCGAGGGCGGGTCGGTGGACTGGGCCAGGGTCCACGCCGGTGGCCGCTACGTCCCCGTGCCCGCGTACCCGTTCCAGCACCGCTCGTTCTGGTTCACGCGGCCGCGCCGCACCGCCCTGGAGGACTGCCGCGCGGGGGCGCCGGTCCCGGAGCTGCGGACGGTCGCCGACTTCGAGTGCTACGTCCGGGAACAGGTGGCCGGGCTGCTGCACACCGACGACGTCGACCTCGACCGCACCGCCACGTCGCTGGGGCTGGACTCGCTGCTGGCCATGCAGCTGAGGTCGATCGTGGAGGACCAGCTGTCCATCGCCGTGCCGCCGAGGCTGCTGCTGGGGGCGGGGTCGCTGAGGCACTTGGCGGAAGAACTGCACGCGCGCGCCGCGTTGGCCACCGTCGGCTGACGCACCACGACGACGCGGCTCACCTCGCGGGGGAGGTGAGCCGCTTTTTTACGCCCAGGCCGCGACTCGGAGGGCAAGGCGACAGGGCGACCAGGGGGCGACGCGACGGGGCGGCGTCGGCGTGGTCCCCCACGTGCCGTCGCCGCCCCGGCGGATCCGCGCGGCCGTCACCGGGTGCCGGTGGGCGCCTCCCGGCGCAGGGCCAGCATGGTGATGTCGTCGAACTGCTCCGCGGCCCCGATGTGCTCGTGCAGCCCCGAGTCCACCCGGTCCAGCAGGCCTGCGGCCGAGGGCGCCGACCCGCACGCGATGCGGACCAGCTCCGCCATCCCGAACTGCGCGCCGGCGGTGTCCCGGGCCTCCACCACCCCGTCGGTGTAGACCAGCAGCGAGTCGCCCGGGTCCAGGTTGACGTGGTGCAGCAGGTACCCGCTGTCCGCCAGCATCCCCACCGCGGGACCGGTCGGCTGGAGCAGGACGTGCCCGCCGCCCGCCCGCGCCAGGACCGGCGGGTTGTGGCCGCCGTTGATGTAGAGCAGGGCGCCGGACACGGGGTCGAGCACGCCGAAGAACAGCGTGGCGAAGTACCCCTGGCGCAGGTGGTTGCGCGCCAGGTAGCGGTTCGTGCCGACCACCGCCTGCACCAGCGGGCCCGCGCCCAGCGACAGCAGGGGCGTCAGCGCCGCACCGGCCGGCACCGCGCCGGCGCCCGGTTCGAGGTCGTGCGAGTCCCAGCCGCCGGTGTGCTCGGCGGTGTGCCGCAGCAGCGTCCGGATCAGGGCCATGAACAGCGCCGCCCCCACGCCCTTGTCGCACACGTCGGCCACGACGAACCCCACCCGCCGGCCGTTCACCAGCTCGAAGGCGTCGTAGAAGTCGCCGCCGACCTGGCGGGCGGGCTTGGTGCGGGCGGAGATGTCCCAGCCCCTCGGCGACGGCAGCGCCTCGGGCAGGAAGCCCGCCTGGATCTCGCGGGCTATGTCGAGGTCCTGCTCGTACTCGCGCAGGCTCGCCGCGGCGGCCATCTCCTCGACCGCCCGCGCCAAGCGCTTGCGCTCCCGGCACGACGACATCCGGCTGCGCAGCAGCGCGGGCTGGTACGGGGCCATGACGTAGTCGAACCCGCCGAGCACGCACGCCTCCAGCGCGGCCAGGTCGCCCTGCGGGAAGACCAGCACCGTGGGCGCGGCCGGGCACGCGTCGGCCAGGCGCTGGCTGATCAGCGCGACCCGCTGGAGGCCCAGCGACGCCGACACCAGCACGACCTCGGCTCCCAGGGCGTGGGCGGGGTGGCTCATCACCTCGCTCGCGCCGCGGTGCAGCGGCTCGAACTCGCCCGTGGCGAACAGCCCGTCCAGCTCGGCCGCCGGCAGCTCCCGGTCAGAGATCACCAGCACCGTGGTCGCGGTCATCCGTCCCTCCCCTGGTCGACCGCCGCACGACGAGCGTGTTGAGGTTGCGGCCGCCGACGTAGTCGTAGGTGAAGTGGTCGAGCCCCCGCAGCGCGAGGAACAACCCGAGACCGCCCTCCGGCCCCTCCTCGGGAGGGGTGGCCAGGCGCGGTCCCGGGTCGTGCGCGCGGGGGTCGAACGGCGGGGCGGTGTCCTCGATGCGCAACCAGACGCCGTCCTCCTCCACCCCTCCCTCTATCTCCACGGCTCCCCCGCCTCCCCGGTAGCCGTGCTGCGCGATGTTCGTGGTGATCTCGTCCGCGGCGAGCCGCAGCCGGTAGACCTGCTGCGGCTGGAGGCCGCCCTGTCGGGCCAGCGAGCGGACGAACTCGGCCAGCTCCTCCCCGGCGTGCCGCCCGTCCCTCAGTTCGAGCCGCCGCGCGACCATCACGTCTCCACGGGGTCCTGCATGACCACGCTGCGGTCGAAGCCGGTCATCCGGATCGTCTCGGCCACCTCCGGCCGGGTGCCGACCAGGACGATGTCCACCCCGCGGCCCAGCTTCTGGTGCGCGAACACCAGGCACCGCAGCCCCGCGGACGACAGGTAGGCCAGCTCGTCCAGGAGCAGCACCAGGCGCCGGACCGGGTTCGCGGTGACCTCGGTGATCAGGTCGTTGAGGATCGGGGCCGAGCGGGAGTCCAGGTCCCCCGTCAGCCGAACGGTGACCACGCCGTCGTCGGTGTGCGCCTTGGCTTGGAAGTTCATCGGTCCTCACCTCTGTGGGTCGACGCGCAGCCGCCGGCGGCCAGCACCAGGACGCTGCGCGGTGCGATCCGGTAGGACGACTGATCGGTCAGTCGCGGTTCGTCGCCCGGTTCGCGGGAGTCGTGCGGGTACGGCGCCGAGGTGTCGGCGAACAGGTGCCACGCCAGGTGGGCGGGCAGCTCCGGCAGCTCCAGGTCGCAGGGCTCCCAGTGCGCGTTGGCCGCGACGTACACGCAGTCGTCCACGCCCTCGTCGCGGGTGTAGTGCATGACGGCGATCAGCCTGTTGTAGCCCGACCACTCCGGCGTCCAGGCGTGCGCGCCGTGCCAGCTCACGTCCGGGAACAACCCGTCCCCCATGTGGCCGATCGGGTGCGTGCGCCGCCGCAGCGCCGGGTGGGCGGCGCGGAACGCGATCGCGTTGCGGGTGAACCGCAGCATGTCGCGGTTGCGCTCCACCAGGCGCCAGTCGAACCACGACACCTCGTCGTCGTGGCAGTAGGCGTTGTTGTTGCCCCGCTGCGTCCGGCCGACCTCGTCGCCGGCGACGATCATCGGCACGCCGAGGCTGGTCAGCAGCAGCAGCAACGCGTTGCGCTGCTGCTTGCCGCGCAGCGCCAGGATTTCCGGGTCGTCGGTCGGGCCCTCCGCGCCGCAGTTCCACGAGTGGTTGGCGTTGTCGCCGTCCCGGTTGCCCTCGCCGTTGCCGTCGTTGTGCTTCTCGTTGTACGACACCAGGTCGTGCAGCGTGAAACCGTCGTGCGCGGTCACGAAGTTGACCGACGCCACCGGGCCGCGCCGCTGGTAGAGGTCCGGCGAGCCGACCAGGCGGGTCGCCAGGTCACCGGTGACCCCCAGGTCGCCGCGCAGGAACCGGCGCACCGTGTCGCGGTAGCGGCCGTTCCACTCGGCGAACCGGCAGTAGTCCGGGAAGCTGCCCACCTGGTAGAGCCCGCCCGCGTCCCAGGCCTCGGCGATCAGCTTGCAGTCGCGCAGCACGGGGTCGCTCGCGAGCGACTCGACGAGCGGCGGGTCGCTCAGCGACCGCCCGTCCTGGGCCCGGCCGAGGATCGAGGCCAGGTCGAACCGGAACCCGTCGACGTGGAACTCCGACGCCCAGTAGCGCAGGCAGTCGAGCACGAAGCCCCGCACCACCGGGTGGTTGCAGTTGACCGTGTTGCCGGTGCCGCTGAAGTTGTAGTAGTGGCCGTCCGGCGTGAGCATGTAGTAGACGCGGTTGTCCAGGCCGCGGAAGGACATCGTCGGCCCCAGCTCGTTGCCCTCCGCGGTGTGGTTGAACACCACGTCGAGCACGACCTCGATGCCCGCCCGGTGCAGCTGCTTGACGAGGTTCTTGAACTCGTCGACCTGCATCCCGTGCCGGCCGGTGGCCGCGTACGAGGCCTTCGGCGCGAAGAACCCGACGGTGCTGTAGCCCCAGTAGTTGTGCAGCCGCTCGCCGGTCGTCGGGTCGACCCTGGCGTTGTCCATCTCGTCGAACTCGAACACCGGCATCAGCTCGACGCAGTTGACGCCCAGCTCCACCAGGTACGGGATCTTCTGCACCAGGCCGGCGAACGTGCCGGGGTGGTCCACCCCGGACGAGTCGTGCCGGGTGAACCCGCGCACGTGCGCCTCGTAGACGACCACGTCCTGCTCCGGCCGGTTCAGCGGCCGGTCGCCCTCCCAGTCGAAGTCGTCGGGCACGATGCCGCACCGGCGGAAGTACCGGTCCTCGTGGTCCACCGGCAGGCCCCAGGTGTGCTGGCCCTCCAGGACCCGCGCGTACGGGTCGAGCAGGACCCGGCTCGGATCGAACCGGTGCCCCTCCTCCGGCCGGAAGGGCCCGTCGGCGCGGTAGCCGTACTGGGTGGTCTCGGGGTCGAGCCCGAGCACGGTGATGGCGTACACGCCGCCGATCCGGAAGCACTCCGGTATCGGCAGCTCCGCCACCGGCTCCCGCTCGCCCCGCCGGAACAGGACCAGCGTCATCGCCGTGGCGTTGTTCGAGTACACCGAGAAGTTGATCCCGCCCGGCACCGGGGTGGCGCCGAAGGGCAGGAGCCGGCCGGCGCGCACCGCGTGGTCCGCGATCCGGTGCGTCGGGTAGGCGTCGATCCGCTCGGGCAGCACGGTGCTCATCCGGCCAGCGCCTCCAGTCCCTCGTCCACGGAATCGGTGACGGTGAAGAAGGCGAGGAACCCGGTCGCCGACATCACCGCGCGCACGTCCGGCGGCACGCAGGACAGCACCACCTCCACGTCCTCCTCCTTCGCCTTGCGGTGGACCAGCAGGAGGACGCGCAGCCCCGCGCTCGACATGTACGACATGCCGCTCAGGTCCAGCAGCACCGTGCCGTCGGACGGCAGCAGGTCGGCCAGGCTCTGCTGGACCTCGGGCGCCGTGCGGCTGTCCAGTTCCCCGTTCAACGCGATGACGGTGACGGCACCGCGCACGTACTTGTCCACCCGCATGTCAGCTCCCCTGTCAACGGTCCGCGCGGTCAGTCCTCCACGGGCGACAGGTGCGCGCGCACCACCACGTCGCCGGTTGCGTCAGGCAGGTTCACGGTCATCGCGACCGGGTCGAAGTCCGCGTGGGGCCGGTCGTCGACCTCCACCCGGTCGAGCCGCACCCGGCCGGGGGGCAGGGCGTCCGGCGCGACCCGCAGCACCCGGTCGGGGAAGCCGTCCGGCCGCGGCCGGAACCACAGGGTGAGCGGCTCGGACCGCAACAGCAGCCGGCCGTAGACCGTGGCCAGGAAGCACAGCTCGGAGGCGTGGTACATGCTCATCGAGTGGCTGCCCTTGAGCCGTTCGGTGCCGAGCAGGTACGGGGTGCCGTCGGCGAGCACGTTGAAGTACACGCCGCCCTCGTCGTGGTCGAGGAAGAAGGCGTTGTAGAACGACGCCGCCTCCCTGGCGTGCCGGGTGAAGTCGGCGTCGCCGGTGTTGCCGGCCAGGACCAGGTAGGCCAGGATCGCCTGCTCCTGCTGCCACCACGCCTTGCGGTCGTGCCACACGAACCGGTGCGACCGCGAGCCCTCGCGCAGCGTGCGCTCGACCACGTCGTACCAGCCGCCGCGCCACTGGTCGCTGCCCACGTCCGGCATGGTCCGGCCCAGCTTCTCGGCCAGCTCCACGTAGGACGCCTTGGGGCGGATCGCGTTCATCCGCATCAGGTTCCAGGCGATCTTGAGGTTGTGCCCGACGACCGCCGCGTCCTGCTGCCAGCGCCACGTCCGGTCCGGTGACCAGTCGGCGTGGAACCGCTCCTGGACGAACGGGCTGCCCTCCTCCGGGAAGTGCTCGACGATCAGGTCGAACGTCTCCTCCAGCATGTCGGCGTGCCGCTTGTCGCCGGTGGCCAGGTACAGGTTGAACAGGTACGCGGGCGCGTGGTCGCCGATCGAGTTCCAGTTCTTCCGCGACCTGTTCACGCCCAGCGACTCGTGGTCCGGGCTGAGCAGGATCGGGTCGACGTGGGAGAAGTAGCCGCCCCGCTCGCGGTCGTGGAAGAACTTCCGGAACAGCCTCAGCGTGCCCTCGACGTCGTCGGCGATCCGCGGGTCGCCGGTGATCCGGTAGGTCTGCGTCGGGCCGGCCAGCGCGTAGATCTGCTCGTACATCGGGATGGCGTCGTAGTCGTCGCCGAACTCGGAGGTGAAGAGCTTCGACTCGGCGCCGCCGCGGATGTCGATGCCGTGGTACCAGTAGACGACGTCCTCGTCCCGGTCGACGAACCGCACGTGGTCGCGCAGGTACTCGGTGCCGCGCTCGGCGACGCCGAGGAAGTCCTCCTCGCCGGTGAACATGTAGGCCGACGCCATGCCGTAGACCAGGCGGGAGATCGTGTCGGTCTCCTGCACGTGGTGGTCGGCCTTGTCGCCGCCCAGCCGCAGCACCGTGCGGTAGTCCGCGTAGTCGACCGGCGCCTTGGCGCCGAACTGGGCGCGGCGGTAGAACCGGGCCAGCTCGCGGAGCTGGCGCGCCCACCAGTCGGGCCGCTCGAAGTTGTAGTCGCCCGCGCCGCGGCCCGGGAACAGCAGCCGCTTGGCCACGAAGGTCCGGTCGCCCTCGGGGTAGAAGATGCCGTGGGCGTACAGGTACCGGCCCGGCTCCATAAGGTCGTCCACGTGCGCGGACGCGTCGAGGTAGGGGTCGCCGAGGTTGCGGAGGAACTCGGCGGAGGTCGTCTCCGTCAGCGTCACCCGCAGCTCGCGCCCGTCGCTGGTGCGCAGGTCGACCAGCGACCGCTCGCGGTCGTGCGCCGTCACGTAGCCGGCGACCAGGTCGGAGAAGGTGAACTCGCTGTCACGCATACCGCGCTCCTACGGGTGCGAATTGCTCGGCGGCCCACCACCGGCGCGACCCGCCCCGCGCGTGGCGGGCGGCGACCAGGTCGATGATGGTGCGGGCGAACAGGTGGCAGTGGCTCGCGCTGCGGCCCGTGACGAGGTCGCCGTCGACCACCACGTGCTGGTCGGTGTAGCGGGCGCCCATGTTGCGGATGTCGCCGACCAGGTTGTTGTGGCAGGTCACCCGGCGGCCGCGGACCACCTCGGGGATCGGGGACACCAGCCACATGCCGTGGCAGATGATCCCCTTGAGCACGGACGGCGCGTCGAACGCCCGCCGGAGCAGGTCCACCGCGGGCGGCAGCTCGTTGACGTCCTCGCTGTAGCGCAACCGGTCCGACACCATGCCGGACGGCACGATCAGCGCGTCGAAGGACCGCAGCCGGTCGTCGTCCACCGCCTCCAGGTCACCGTCCACGGTGAACGGGAGCCCGAACTCGTGACCGGTGAAGGTGATGGAGGACTGCCCCCACAACCGGGTGAGGAACACGGTCGTCGCGCCCTCCTCGGCGAACCTGCGCTCGTAGTAGTGCAGCTCGGGTTCCACGTAGTCGCTCTCCATGAGGATCGCGATGGTCCGGCCGGCGAGCCGCCCGCCGTCCCGGATGACGATGTCGGTCATGGGTTCTCCTCGGCTCAGCCGGTGAGCAGGTCGACCAGGAAAGGACCGTTGTGGTTGAGCATGCGGCGCACCGCGTCCTCCACCTGTGACGCCTTCTCGACCCGGACGGCGTCCACGCCGAGGCTCTTCGCCAGCTCGACGAAGCCGATCTCCGGCCGGGAGAGGTCGAACGAGCCGGGGAAGTCGTGGTGCTCGATGCCGCGTTCGCCCCAGTACTGCTCGATGTTCTGGTCGAGCAGGCCGTAGCGGTGGTTGTTGCAGATGACGAACCTGGCCGCCAGGTCGTGGCGCGCCGCCGTCCACAGCGCCTGGATCGTGTACATGCTGCCGCCGTCGCCGGTGAACCCGACGACCTCGGCGCCGGGCCTGGCCATCTTGGCGCCGATGGCGCCGGGGATGCCGATGCCGAGCGAGCCGCCCCTGGTGAGGAAGTAGTTCCCCGGCACCCGCGGTGGCAGGTGCTTGAGCAACGACGGGGACGCGGTCAGCGCCTCGTCGAACACGACCAGGTCCGCCGGGGCCTGCCGGGCCAGCTCCGCGGCGAACAGCTCCGCCAGCGGCGCGTCGCGGTTCGGCTCGGTGGGCTCCCAGTGGACGGCGGTCCCGCTCGGCGCCCTGCCGGCGGCGGTCAGCCGCTCGGACAACGCCGCGAGGGTCGGCTTCGGATCGGCCACCAGGGCCACGTCGACCGGGAAGTTCTTCGCGATCTCGTAGTCGTCCAGGTCGACGTGGACGATGCGCGCGCCCTCCCGGAACGGGCTCTCCAGCAGCGGGAACACCTCGGGGAAGACGTAGGTGCCGACGATCAGCACCGCGTCCGCGTCGGCCACCGCGCGGGCGCTCGACGCGCCGAACATGTGGCCGATCTGCCCCCGGTACAGCGGGTGCGCGGCGTCCATGTTCAGCTCGGAGTTGTCCACGCCCCACACCGGGGCGCCCAGCTGCTCGGCCACCGCGGCCAGCTCGGCCTGCGCGCCCGACACCGAGACGCCGTCGCCCATCAGCACGACGGGGCGCTCGGCGCCGAGCAGGGCGTCGGCCGCGCGGTCCAGTTCCGCGGGCACCGGCAGGACGGCCCGGCTGGGTATCGTGCTGGGCACGGCGGGTTCGGTGGTGTCGGCGTCCAGCACGTCCATCGGGAGCGCGACGAACACCGGGCCGCGCGGCTCGGTCATGGCGATCTTCACCGCCCGCCGCAGCACCCGCAGCAGCGAGCCGGGGTGGGTGACCCTGGTCGCGTGCTTGGTGACCGGGCGCGCCATGGCGACCAGGTCGGACGCCATCTGCGCGTCCATCGCGTCGTACCGGACGCCGGCCTCGCCCGCGACGACCACGAGCGGGGAGTGGCCGCGCTTGGCCTGGTAGAGCATCCCGATGCCGTTGCCCAGGCCGACGCCGGTGTGCAACTGCACCAGCGCCGGCCCGGCGGTCGCCCGCGCGTAGCCGTCCGCCATGGCGATGGCGACGGTCTCCTGGAGCGCGAGCACGTACTCGAAGCCGGGCAGCTGGTCCACCACGTCGAGAAAACCCTGCTCCACCGTGCCCGGATTGCCGAACATCTTGGTGATCCCGTCGGCCGCGAACTGTTCGAAGATCGCGACCTTTCCCGGCCTCGCGGTCATCTTCAATTCCCCTCACGTCCCGTTCGGAATGGTCTTCACCAGCCGTACTTGCGCAGACCGCTCTCCAGGACCTCGACCATTTTCTGACCGGCCAGGAACGAGTCGGGCGTCGACCGCGCGGTGATGAACGGGTAGTCGACCAGGACGGACGTCTCGCGGCCCACGTTGCCGTGGTAGCGGCCCTGCGGGCCGGTGGCGTCCTGGAGGATGTACTCCAGCGGGTACGGCGGCGGCCCCATGTTGAAGTCGGTGCCGATGAACCCGGTGCCGTCCTTGTAGTCGTACTCCTTGCAGTGCCCGGTGACGTGCTTGCCGAGGATGATGCTCTCGCGGTCCTCCCAGTCGCGGGCGAACGCGAGGCAGGCCACGCCGTAGCACTCGGCCACGATCGGCTTGTCGGCCCGGACGAACGCGAGGATCAGCTCGTGCAGCCGCCCGTTGTTGGCCAGGTCGACGATCGGGCCGCTGCCGCCGACGATGACGAGCGCGTCGTACTGCTCGACGTCCCGGTCCAGGGCGCCCAGCTCGCGGTAGTAGGCCTCGATCCTGCGGAGGTGGTCCGGCTCGCTGAAGTAGGGCCGGTCCGGGATCCACTCCGCCAGCGAGACGGGGTTGTCCAGGCGGGAGGACCGGTCCAGCTCGCCCGCGGCGACCGCGACCTCCGGCGTGGTGACCGACCGGCCGAGCGGCGGGTCGATGTAGCCGGGGTCGAGGCTCGGCGGGAGGGCCTGGGGCCGCTTGCCCGTCGGGGTCGCGAACACGGTGCGGTAGCCGCGCTCGTCGCACGCCACGACGGGGCCGAGCAGTTCCTCGCCCCAGTACCCGTGTTCCGAGAGAATGATCAGGATATTCTTGGACATGGTTTCTCCTGCGCCGGTGTCCTGAACGGAGAAATAGCAGGTGGCCACATTCCGGGCTTGCCGGGTCGAGTCAAGCAACGCGGGCAGGGCCGAACAAGGCAACCGGCTCCCCGGACGTTGACTTGAGGAAGTCGGCGGGTCGGACCGTCGACTTCGTCAAGTGGTCGGCGCGGGGAATGCGCGGTACCCGGCAAACGCGGGCACTCCGTTAGCTCGGCGTCACGCCGGGCCCCTGCGCGGGGGGACACTCGGGTCCTCACCTCGTCCGTCGCGGGGGCCGCGCGCGTCGACAGTTCGGAGAAGCGATGCCAGAACAACCTCGTCCGACGCTGCTCGCCGTAGACGACGACCCGCACGTGCTGCGGGCCGTCCGCCGCGATCTCACCCGCGCCTACCAGGACCGGTACCGGGTGCTGGCCTCGCAGTCCCCGGTCGAGGGCCTGCGCGTGCTGGACGTCCTGCGGGAGCGCAACGAGGAGCCCGCGCTGCTGCTGGTCGACCAGCGGATGCCGGAGATGTCCGGCATCGAGTTCCTCGACCGGTCGCTGTCGCGGTTCCCGTCGGCGCGGCGCGTGCTGCTCACCGCGTACGCCGACACCGGCGTGGCGATCGACGCGATCAACCGCGTGCGCCTCGACCACTACCTGGTCAAGCCGTGGGAACCGCCGGAGGAGCGCCTCTACCCGGTGCTCGACGACCTGCTGGACGGGTGGCAGCGGTCCTACGAGCCCCCGTACGGCGGGATCCGGGTCGTCGGCCACCGCTTCGCGCCGGCCACCCACCAGGTCCGCGACTTCCTCACCCGGCTGCACCAGCCGTTCCGGTTCGTCGACGTGGAGCGCGACGCGGGCCCGGAGCTGGCGGGCCTGGACCTGGGCCGGCTGCCCGCCGTGCTGCTGCCTGACGGCACCCGGCTCGACCGGCCGTCGCACGCAGACCTGGTGGAGGTGCTGGGGCTGGGCGTGGAGTCCCGGCGACCGCACTACGACGTGGTGATCGTGGGCGGCGGGCCGGCGGGCCTGGCCGCCGCCGTCTACAGCGCGTCGGAGGGCCTGTCGACGCTCCTGCTGGAGGCCTACGTGCCCGGCGGACAGGCGGGCACGTCCAGCCGGATCGAGAACTACCTGGGCTTCCCCGCCGGGGTGACCGGCGCCGAGCTGACCCGGCGCGCGGTCGCGCAGGCGCGGCGGTTCGGCGCCGAGGTCATGGCGCCGGTCAGCGCGGTGTCCCTGCGGGCGGCGGGCCGGGGTCGCGTGATCGCCCTGTCGGACGGCAGCGAGATCAGCGGCGGCACGGTGCTGCTGGCCACCGGCCTGGCCTACCACCGCCTGGACGCGCAGGGCGCGGAGCGCTTCGAGGGCGCCGGCATCTACTACGGCGCGACGTCCTCGGAGACCACGTCGTGCGCCGACCAGCACGTGTGGATCATCGGCGGGGCGAACTCGGCCGGGCAGGCGGCGCTGCACTTCGCCGAGCACGCGGCGTCGGTGCGGATGGTCGTCCGGGCCGACTGCCTGGACGCGGGCATGTCGCACTACCTCGTGCGCGAGATCGAGCGGGCGCCGAACATCCACGTGCACACCGGCACCCGGCTCGTCGCGGCCGACGGCGCGGACCGGCTGGAGCAGATCACGCTGGAGGACCTGCGCACCGGCAGGCGCACGACCGAGGCCGCCGAGTACGTGTTCACCTACATCGGCGCCCGCCCCCGCACCGACTGGCTGTCGCGGTCGGTGCTGCGCGACGACAAGGGCTTCGTGCTCACCGGCCCGGACCTGCTCCTGGACCGGAACGCGCCGGTGCGGTGGGAGCAGCCGCGCGAACCGCTGCTGCTGGAGACCAGCATGCCGGGCGTGTTCGCGGCGGGCGACGTGCGGTCGCACTCGATCAAGCGCATCGCCGCCGGGGTGGGCGAGGGCGCCATGGCCGTGGCGCTGATCCACCACTACCGCGCGGTCTGCTGAGCGCGGTCCCCCGCCGGCTGGTCACGCGTCGCCGCCGACCAGCCGGCCCCCGCGGTACACCGCCGCCACGGCCGCGGAGTCGGTGATCCGGCGGGTCGGGTCGCCGGCCACCACGACCAGGTCCGCGCGCAGCCCCGGCGCGATCCGACCCCGGTCGCGCAGGCCGAAGCACCGCGCCGGCGCCGACGTCGCCGCGGCCAGGGCCTCGACCGGCGTCAGCCCCGCCTCCACCAGCAGCTCCAGCTCGCGGTGCAGGCTGGCCCCGTAGGCGGTGCCGGGCACGCCGGCGTCGGTGCCCGCCAGCAGCGCCACCCCCGCGTCGCGCAGCGGCCGGACCGCCCGGCAGGCGTGCTCGGGCCGGTAGTGCGGCGCGGGTCGGGGCTCCATCCGGTCCGCCAGGTTCGCCAGGGCGTCCGCGTCCAGGCGCGCGGCCACCCGCAGGTCGACCACGTGGGGCACCTGGCAGAACGACTCCGCCGCGGTCAGCGTCGGCACCACGAACACCGGGGCCAGCGCGGCGACGAACGCCGGGCACGGCGGGCGGTCGAAGGGCAGGTGCGCCAGGCCGTCCGCGCCCGTCCGCACCGCCACCAGCGCCGCCTCCTGGTCGGTGGCGTGCACCACCACCCGCAGGCCGCGGTCGTGCGCGGCGGTCACCAGCGCGGCCACCACCGCGGGCGACAGGGTCGGCAACCCGGGCTCGCCGGGCGCGGACGACGCGAACACCTTCAGGTAGTCCGACCCCTCCGCGACCCGCGCGGCCACGAACGCGTCGGCCGAGCGCGCGTCCGACACCGTGGGGAAGGCCGAGAACCTCGGGTACTGGCCGGGGTGGCCGCCGGGCGCGGTGGCCCCGATCCCGGCCGAGCGGAGGTCCGCCGCGTCCGGGCCGGCCGCGCGCTCGACCCGCAGCACGTGGGGCTCGGCGAACATGTCGAGCTGGGTCGTCACCCCGAACCGGACCGCCTGCCGGGACGCGCCGGGCAGGACGTGCACGTGGGCGTCGATCAACCCGGGCAGCAGCGTGCGGCCCGCGCCGCGGACGACGGGCCTCCCCCGCGCGCCGGGGACCGCCGGACCGGGAACGGCCAGGCCGTGGCCGACCGCGACGACGCGCCCCGACGACACCAGCACGTCGACCCCGTGGAGCACCCGCTCCCCGGTGAACACCCGGAAGTCCTGGAACAGCACGGCTTCCTCCTGACAGGCGGGTGCCCGCACGCCGGTGGGGGCGCGTGCGGGCACCGGCGACGGCCTAGCGGGGGCGCGGGCCGATCACCCAGTGCTCCCGGACCACCATGCGGTGGACGTAGCGGGTCTCCACCAGGGACTCCAGGTGCTCCTGGGCGCGCGCGAACTCCGGCGAGTCCAGGGCCGCGTCCAGCGCGTCCAGGTCGTCGAACCACAGCTGGTGCGCGGCGTCGAGCACGGCCTCACCGATGCCGTAGGCGCCGTCCCTGGTGTGGCCCTGGAGGTAGCGCCGCACACCGGGCACCTCCAGCACCAGGTCGGCGTACTTGCCGAGGCTGCGCTCGCGGAACTCCGCCAGCGGCAGGCCCTCCTTGCGCTTGACCAGGACGATGAGCTTGACGCCGTCCGCGTCCTCGGAGCCCTCGCGCAGCACGTGCGCGTCGGTGTCGAGCACCAGCGTCCGCCAGAACGCGGCCCACTTGGGCTCGTCCAGCCGCGCGCCCAGCAGGAACTCGTCGGTCTGCAGCGACGCGAGCTGCTCCTGCTCGTTCTCCAGCCAGATCTCCGCGACGCCGCTCCACTTCGGCTCCTCCTCGCCGGGACCGCGGGAGACCCTGGTGTCGATCAGGTACTTCTTGATCTGCGGGATCTTGCTCGCGTACTGCACCGCGTGCACGTCCAGCCAGTACCGCTGGAACTCCTGCTCGGTCATGCCCGGCTTGGGGTAGGCGAAGATCAGTTGGTGGATCATGGGAATCTCCTCGGGAGGGCGTCAGACCTTGTACTTCTTGAGGACGTCGTCGGCGAACCCGAGGTAGTCCCGGAGCGGCCAGACCTCCTCGAACTCCAGGTACTCGCGCATGGGCAGGCGGCCCAGCGCCGTGCGGTCCAGCTCCTCGGCGTCCGGCGAGTCGATGATCGCGATCACCCGCTTCTGCGCGGCCACCTTCCAGATGCCCACGCAGAAGCCCGAGTCGACGGTCTCCTTCGCGTGCTCGGCCTCCTCTGCCTCGATCTCCCACAGGTCGTCCAGGGAGATCCGGCCCTCGTGGTTCCACTTCATCTGCACGTAGAACAACACGTCGTCACCTCTCGTCCTGCCGGTCGGCGGCAGCGATCCTGCGGGTCAGGTCGTGCTCGGCGCCGAAGACCTCGGTCGCCAGGTCCAGCGGGGTCTTGCCGTCGTGGCCGCGCAGGTCCAGGCGGGCGCCCTCGTCCAGCAGGATCGCGGCGCACTCGTCGTACCCGTGCCACAGCGCGTCGTGCAGCGGCGTGTAGCCGTTGGTCGCGCCCTGGAAGTCCAGGTCCACCTCGGGGTGCGCGGCGATCAGCGCGGTGAGCGCGACGTGGCCGTTGTAGACGGCCTTGTGCAGCGGCACGGCGCCGAAGGTCGGCTCGGTGGCGTTGACGTCCGCGCCGGCCTCCAGCAGCAGCCGCGCGATCTCGGTGTGCCCGTCGCGGGAGGCGACCAGCAGGGCGGTGTGGCCGTCGTTGAAGCCGTTGACGATCGGGTACACCTCGTCCACGTCGACGCCCTCGGCCAGCAGCGCGCGCACGGCCTCGGCGTCGCCCGCGGTCACCGCGGCCATCAGGCGGTGGCCCTCGATGCGCGCGTCGTCGCTCGCCATGCGGTCCTTGAGGTGCTGCTCGGCCAGCAGCAGGCGGTCCTTGCCGCGCGTGTTGACGTTCAGCTCGTACTCGAAGTGCTCCTTGAGGGTGAACCCGTAGTGCGTCGACAGGTTCAGGCCCGCGCCCGCGTCGAGCAGGTACTCGGCGATGTCCGGGTACTTGAACCACAGGGCGTCCATCAGCGGCGTGTGGCCGGTGGTCGGCGCGACGGCGTCGACGAACGCGCCCGCCTCGACCAGCGCGCGCACCACGTCGAGGCTGCCGCCCTGGCACGCCTTGTGCAGCGCGGTGGCGCCCGCGCCGCTGTCGGCGGTGAACACGTCCGCGCCGGCAGCCAGCAGCAGCGCCACCACCTCCGCGTCCGCCCGGCCGGCCGCGATCATCAGCGGGGTCAGGCCGCTGGCCGGGTCGCGGTGGTCCACGTGCGCGCCCGCGTCGAGCAGTTCGGCGACCAGCGCGCGGTCCGACGCCCACACGGCGGCGACGAGGCGGTCCTCGCGGTCGGCGTTGAAGGCGGCGATCTCGCCGTTGGGGTCGAAGTAGACCTTCCAGGCGACGATCTTGCCGTTGGCGACGACGAGCTTGTGCGAGTCCTCGATCTCGAACTCCCGGCGCGTCCGGGTGTGCGCGCCCCTGGTGTAGATGACGGCGAACGCGGTGTCGCCCTCCACGCGCAGGTCCCGCATCCCGTAGTCGAGCACCTCCGTGGTCTCGCCGCGGACCTGGAAGGCCCGGGTGACCTCGGCGACGCCGCGGTGCACCCCGAGGTACGGGATGACCTTGTTCCACTCGTCGAGCGGGAGTTCGAACTCGACGTCCTCCGACAACGCGGACAGCGCCGAGGCGAGGTCGCCCTTCTCCAGGTCGGTGAAGTACTTCTCCACCACTTGGCGTGTTTGTTGGGTGGTCATCACAGGCTCCTGTCCCGATGCTCGCCGAACAACCGGTTCCCCCGTCGGAACTGTCGCCGACGGGCGCGCCGCGCGGCAGGTCTGGGCGGCAACGCCCGGGGCACTCCGTTGAGTCGGGGCGCGGACTTCACAGAATGCGCGAGGGCACTCCGCGGAAGTGGCCGGCCACCGCGTCCAACGCCTCGGTGAACACCGGGTCCCGGTCGTAGAAG
Source organism: Actinosynnema sp. NPDC059797 (assembly GCF_042732085.1). Taxonomy (NCBI): domain Bacteria; kingdom Bacillati; phylum Actinomycetota; class Actinomycetes; order Pseudonocardiales; family Pseudonocardiaceae; genus Actinosynnema; species Actinosynnema sp. NPDC059797. The sequence continues at coordinate 4,824 of NZ_JBHWIE010000103.1, read as the reverse complement.
TCGTATTGGGTGCCCGTCAGCCACCGCAGCTCGGACGGGCCCGCCAGGCCCGCGCGGAACTTCCGGGCGCCTTCCGGGATGGCCGCGTCGTCGCTGTGCACCACCAGCACGGGCGCGGTGATCCGGTCCGCGCACGAGATCGGGTCGAACCGCAGCCAGCCCGGCCACGCCATCACCGCGAACCGGTTCGGCCACTGCGGCACCGCGCCGCGGTCGGCGTCCACGTAGTAGTCGCACCGGCCGTGCATCGCGGCGGCCTCGCCCGTCTCGCTCACCACCGGCACGTAGGCGGTCCGGCCGGTGCGCTCGTACTCGCGCGCCGCCTCCTCGCCCGCGCGGATCCTGGCCCGCACGCCGTCCGCGCCGTACACGGCCTCGACCAGGCCCGCGTCGTGCAGCCACGGCGCGACCAGGGCCAGCGACGCGACCCGGTCGTCACCGGCCGCCGCGACCGCCGCGTACCCCGCGCCCGCGCACACGCCGAGCAGCCCGACCGCGTCGGCCCCGGTGTGCGCGGCGATCGCGCCGACCGCCTCGCGCACGTCCTCGACCTTGCGCTCCGGCCACTCGAAATCCCTCGGCGCGCCGCTGGATTCGCCGTAGCCGCGGAAGTCGAAGGCCAGCGCCGCGATGCCGCGCTCGGCGAGCCCCTTGGCGTAACCGCCCGCCATCTGCTCCTTCACCGTCGTCCAGGACCCGGCCACGACCACCGCGACGTCGGGTTCCGCGCCGACCGGCAGGTGCAGGTCCCCGACCAGGAGATCACCGCCACTGCGAAAAACGACCCGCTCGACTTGAGTGGAGTTGCGCACGGCCGTCACCTTCTCTTGGTTGGCTGGGACCAGGTTCGTCCCGGCCGCCGGAAACGGTCCAGCGCGAATTGGTGGTGGTAGCAGCAGTACCACCGAGGCTGCGAAGATGGGTGGAATTACTTCGTGTGATGTGCATTGCCAATTCGGGATGATCACACCATGGTCTGAACTCCCCCACTCCTTCCCCTGCGAGGAACCCATGCCCGAAACGCTCCCCACGCACATCGACGTGCTCGTGGTCGGCGCCGGACCCACCGGGCTCACGCTCGGCTGCGCGCTCCGGTCGCTGGGCGTAGACCACCTCGTCGTCGACCAGGCGGACGGTCCGGCCCGGCACTCCCGGGCGGCCCTCGTGCACGCCCGGACGCTGGAGACCCTGGCGCTGGTCGGCGCGGCCGACGAGCTGGTCGACCGCGGCCTGCCCGCGCCGACCGCGACCGTGCGCAACCGCGACGGCGTCCTGCTGTCCGCCGCGTTCCACGAGCTGCGCACCCCGTACCCGTTCGCGCTGTGCGTGCCGCAGGAGACCACCGAGCACGTGCTCGAGGCCCGGCTGCGGCGGCTCGGCGGCTCGGTGCGCCGGGGGCACGCCCTGATCGACGTGCACGACCACCAGACCGGCGTCACGGCGGTGGTGGCCGACCCCGCCGGCGCGGTGCGCGTGGTGCGGGCCCGGTACCTGGTCGGCTGCGACGGCCTGCGCAGCGCGGTGCGCGAGCGGTCCGGCATCGCGTTCACCGGGCGCACCGACCCCCACTCGTTCGCGCTCGCCGAGGTGGCCATGGACTGGTCGGGCACGGCGGACGCCTTCACCTACTTCTTGTCCCCCGATGGCACCCTGCTCGTGTCGCCGCTGCCGGACGGGCGGTTCCGCCTGGCCGCGCCCGTCGCGCCGGACGCGCCCGCGCCGGACCTGGCCGCGGTCCGACGGCTGCTCGACACCAGGGGCCCGGCGGGCGCGCGGGTGCGGGCGGTCGACGTCAGCTCCACCTGGCGGGTGGCGTACCGGCTGGCGGAGACCTTCGGCCGCGGCCCGGTGTTCCTGGCCGGCGACGCCGCGCACGTGCACAGCCCGGCGGGCGGGCAGGGCATGAACTCGGGCATCCAGGACGCGGTGAACCTGGCCTGGAAGCTGGCCGCCGTGCTGGACGGCACGGCCGGGCCCGGGTTGCTGCGCACCTACGACGACGAGCGCCGCCCGGTCGCCGAGGCGGCGCTCGCGTTCAGCGAGCAGCTGACCCGCGCCGTCACCGCCGGGACGCACGAGCTGCGCGACGACCTGGTGCGCTCGGTCGGGTCGGCGCCCCGCCTGACCCGGTGGCTCGCGACGAGGCTGGCGCAGCTCGACGTCCGCTACGGCGAGGTGGGCCGCCGCGTGCCGCCGCGCCCGGCGACCGCCCCGCGGCTGGGCTGGTCGCTGCTCGTGCCCACCGGGGCCGCGGCGGCGGCCCGGTCCGCGGTGGCGGGCAGGCCGATCTCGGTGGAGCAGGTCGAGGACCGGGAGGACGCGGTGCTCGTCCGGCCGGACGGCTACGCGGCGGCCACCGCGGCCGCCGCGGACGTCCACCGGCTGGTCGGCGAGCTGACCGCCTGGCTGCACGGCCCCGGCTGAGCCGGACCGGCCGGTCACGCGGCTTCGGGGCGGCGCAGCGCCCGCAGCGGGACGTGCACCCGGTCCGGCCGGTTGCGGGTCTCGTAGACCACCTCGTACACCGCCTTGTCCAGCTCGTAGGCCGTGAGCAGGGCCCGGTGCGCCTCCAGGTCGACGCCGGACTCGTCGGCGTACCCGCGCAGGAACTCCGCCGCCCACGCGGGGGCGAGCGGCGAACCGGTGTAGTCGAAGGAGCGCAGGACCCCGGCGACGTCGCGCAGCGGCGAGTGCACGGCGCGCCGCCGCGCGACCGGCGCGGACGGCTCGCCCTCGAAGTCGATCAGCAGCCACCGGCCGTCGTCGCGCAGCACCTGGCCCAGGTGCAGGTCGCCGTGCACCCGCTGCGCCGGCACGGGCGGCAGCCCGGCGACCGCGGTGAACACCTCGCGCGCCCACGCGCCCCGGCCGCCGAGCACGGGGGCGGCCGCGTCGAGGCGGGCCAGCAGCTCGCGGCTCAGCTCGCCCGCGTCCAGGGTGGCGGCGCCGAACGCGGCGACGAGCTGCCGGTGCACCACCGCGACCGCCTCGCCCAGCTCGCGGGCCGCGAACGGCCCGGAGGACGTGGTGGCCAGGTCCCAGCCCTCGGCCGCGCGGCCGAGGAACGGGTGCAGCACGCCGAGCGTCGTGCGGGCGCCGTCCAGCTCGCCCTCGATCGCGCCGAGCACCGGGACGACGTGCTCGCTGCCCAGGCGGCCGAGGGCGCGGTGCACCTCCAGGTCCGGGTTGAGGCCGGGGGTCAGGCGGCGGAACAGCTTGAGGACGTACCGCTCGCCCAGCACCACGGAGGTGTTGGACTGCTCCACCCCGAGCGCCCGGCTGTCGCGCACCCGCCCGGCCACCAGGCCGCTGCGCGGCTCGGACCGGAACGACACGCCGGCGACGCGGTGGTTGCGCGCGATGGCGTCGAACAGCGCGCACGGCAGGTCGGGGTCGCCCGCGCCGTCGGTGACGGCGATCCCGGCCACCCGGGTCACCACCTCCGCGGCCGGCGCGTCCCGGCGCAGGGCCAGCGGCAGGTGGTAGTGCTCGACGCCGTCGGCGAACCGCACCGCGACGACGGCGAGCACGCCGTTGCCCGCCACGGGCGCCAGCGACACCACCTCCACGGCCGGCGCGCCCCGGCCGCCGCCCGCGAACCAGCGGCGCCCCGGCAGCCAGTCGACCAGCGCGGCGCCCAGCGCCTCGGCGAACGCGGCGGGGTTCATCGTCGTCATCGGCCCTCCTCCGGCCCGGCCTCGAACTCCGGTTCCAGCTCCAGCCAGTAGAAGCCGTGACCGGCCAGGGTGAGCGAGTACGGCTGGTCGCCGACGCGCGGGAACCGGGCGCCGCCGGTCATCTCCACCGGCGTCCGGCCCCGGTACGCGCACAGGTCCAGCTCCACGGGCTGCGCGAAGCGCGAGAGGTTGTTCACGCACAGCACGACGGCGGTCTCCCCGCCGTCCTCGTCGACCAGCAGGCGCAGGTAGGCCAGCACGCTCGGGTTGAAGGCGCCCAGCTCCCGGAACGCCCCGAGCGCGAACACCGGGTTCAGCGCGCGCACCCGCAGCATCCGGCGCGTCCAGTTGAGCAGCGACGACTGGTTCTCCGCCTGCGCCTCGACGTTGAGCCCCTGGTAGCCGTACACCGGGTCCATGATCACCGGCAGGTAGAGCCGGCCCGGGTCGGCGGTGGAGAACCCGGCGTTGCGGTCCGGGGTCCACTGCATGGGCGTCCGCACCGCGTCGCGGTCGCCGAGCCAGATGTTGTCGCCCATGCCGATCTCGTCGCCGTAGTACAGCACCGGCGAACCCGGCAGCGACAGCAGCAGCGCGGTGAACAGCTCCTGCTGGTCGCGGTCGTTCTCCAGCAGCGGGGCCAGGCGCCGGCGGATGCCGATGTTCGCCTTCATCCGGGGATCTTTCGCGTACTCGGCGTACATGTAGTCGCGCTCTTCGTTGGTGACCATCTCGAGCGTCAGCTCGTCGTGGTTGCGCAGGAAGATGCCCCACTGGCAGCCGGCCGGGATCTCCGGCGTGCGGGCCAGGATCTCGGAGACGGGGAACCGCGACTCGCGGCGCACGGCCATGAAGATGCGCGGCATGAGCGGGAAGTGGAACGCCATGTGGCACTCGTCGCCGCCCACGGTCGGGTCGCCGAAGTAGTCGATGACGTCGTCGGGCCACATGTTGGCCTCCGCCAGCAGCACGCGGCCCGGGTACTCGTCGTCCATCACCTTGCGGCAGCGCTTGAGGAAGTCGTGCGTGCGCGGCAGGTTCTCGCAGTCGGAGCCCTCCTGCTCGAACAGGTAGGGCACGGCGTCGAGGCGGAAGCCGTCGATGCCCAGGTCCAGCCAGAACCGCAGGACGTCGAGCATCGCCTCCT
>NZ_JBHWIE010000102.1:0-24055 GCF_042732085.1 Actinosynnema sp. NPDC059797 | reverse complement strand
CGATCGACAGGGGTCGGCCGTGGCCGTCGCAGGCCAGGTGGATCTTGGTGGTGGGTCCGCCTCGGGAGCGGCCGATGGCATGATCACCTGGCTCGCTGTGCCCGCCGCACGACCCGAACGCCCCCTGTGTGGGCGACGGTCGGGCTCGTGCGGCGGGCTCCGGCGGCATGCTGATGCGCCCGCACGATGCTGGAGTCGACCGAGACCTCGCGATCCAACTCGTCGACCGCCTCGGCGATCACCCGGACCTTCGCCACCAACGTGGTGAGGGTTCCGTTGCGCGACCAGCGCCAGAACCGGTTGTAGACCGTCTTCCACGGCCCGTACCGTTCCGGCAGGTCACGCCACGCCACCCCGGTCTTGGCCTTGAACAACATCCCGTTGATCACCCGACGGTCGTCCACCCGCGGACGCCCCTTCACACCCGAGGCGGGCAACAGCGGCTCGATCGCCCGCCACTGCTCATCGGTCAACTCGTGCCTGCGGATCACGACCCAAGATCAAAGCAGATCAACCGCACCCGCTTTGAGGACAGGCCCTAGTGCCCTGAGTCGTTGATTCGTTGCAGGTTGTTGTGATGGCTCGTCGTGGACCTGCGTTACCCGAGGGCGAGCCGCCTGCTCGAGCGCCGCCTCCAACTGGCCGGCTGACCCGCACGGCCAAGGCGAACACCAAGATCGCCGCACGTCACCGGGACGTGGCCATGCGGGTGAACCCGGTCAGCCGCGGGGTGATGGTCGTCGGGAACGGCTCGCCGCTCGGCGTTCGCAGGCCCGCGCGCACCTGCTCCCCCGGCGCGCCGAACACTTCGAACCGCTCGACCGTGCAGTGCTCCATCACCTCGCGGATGTGGGGATCGGAGAGCTGCCAGTGCTCCAGCACGGACTCGTCGTCGGCGTAGAGCTGGAAGCTGTGCGCCCGCATGGCTTCGGCGTCGATGAACACCTCCACCATCAACTGCGGGCCGTGGTCGCGGACGAAGGCGACGGCCTTGACGACGGCCGCGCGGAACTCGTCCAGGTGGCCCTCACGGATGCGCATGGTGTTGTGGAAGAGGAGTGTTCCGGTCATGCCGGTGACGCTACGACCTCCAGTGCACTGGAGATCAAGGTCGCCCGACAGGTCTACGTGCCCGGCGAATCCAGTTCCTCCCACTTGCGCATGAGCTGCGGGATCTCCTCGCGCAGGAAGGCGAAGAAGCGCTCGGTCCGCGCCAGGCGGGCGCCCACCTCGGTTTCCGGGCCGAAGATCTTCGTGCCTTCGCGGGCGACGTCCTCGAAACGCCGGTACACGGTGTCGCTCGAGGTCAGGGCCTCGAACCAAGCCACTTGGTGGACCCCGTAGTGGTCGCGGCGCTGTCCGGGGTCCCGTTCGCGGATCGCCATGCCGGTGCGCAGGAGGTAGTTGATGCCGCCGGAGATGGCTGACGGGCCGACGCCGAGCAGGTCGGCGAGTTCGGCCGCGGTGCGCTTGCCGGTCGGGGACACCAGGAGCGCGGAGAACACGCGAGCGGCCATCCGCGGGTAGCCGGAGTCGGACAGGACCACGGCGAACCGCTCGAGGAAGCGCCCCTCCTCGCCGTCCTGGCTGGTTCCGTCGCTCACGCCTGCGTTCTCCCTCCGCTCCCCTCGCGGAGAGCCTAGCGCTCGGTCGCGCCGGCCCGCCGTGGTGCATACTTCACAAGTTTCATGAATTTCGTGAACTAAGTGTAGAGTGCGCGTCATGACGAACGTGATCTCCGTGTCCGGGCTGGTCAAGACGTTCGGCCGGACCAGGGCGCTCGACGGTCTCGACCTGACCGTCCGGGCCGGCGAGGTGCACGGTTTCCTCGGACCGAACGGTGCGGGGAAGTCCACGACCATCCGGGTCCTGCTGGGACAGCTGCGGGCGGATGGCGGTCAGGCCCGGCTGCTCGGCGGCGACCCGTGGGCCGACGCGACGGAGTTGCACCGCCGGCTCGCTCACGTGCCCGGAGACGTGACGCTGTGGCCGGACCTGACCGGTGGCGAGGTGATCGACCTGCTCGGCCGGTTGCGTGGCGGGATCGACCGGCGGCGCAAAGCCGACCTGCTGGACCGGTTCGAGCTGGACCCGCGCAAGAAAGGCCGCGCCTACTCGAAGGGCAACCGGCAGAAGGTGGCCCTGGTCGCCGCGTTGGCGTCCGACGTGGAGCTGCTGGTGCTGGACGAGCCGACCTCGGGGCTGGACCCGCTGATGGAGGCCGTGTTCCAGGAGTGCGTCGCCGACGAGCGGCACCGCGGGCGGACGGTGCTGCTGTCCAGCCACGTCCTGTCCGAGGTCGAAGCCCTGTGCGACCGAGTCAGCATCATCCGGCGCGGCCGCACCGTGGAGTCCGGCACGCTCGCCGAGCTGCGCCGGCTCACCCGCACCACCGTCACGGCCGAGCTGACCGGAGCGGTGCCGGGGCTCGGGGACGTGCCCGGGGTGCACGCCCTCGAGGTGGACGGTCGCCGGGTGCGCTGCCAGGTCGACGGCGACGGGCTGGCGGAGTTGATGCGGCGGCTGGCCGCGGCCGGCATCCGGAACCTGATCAGCCGGCCGCCCACGCTGGAGGAGCTGTTCCTGCGCCACTACGGGGACGACCTGCGCGCCGAGCAGGAGGTGGCGGTCCGATGACCGCGCTGACCGGCGTCGGCACGCTCGTCCGGTTGATCGTCCGCCGGGACCGGGTGCGGATCCCGGCCTGGTTCGGCCTTGCCGCGTTGTTCGCGATCGGGGTGCTGGCATCGGTGCAGGGCGCCTACCCGACCGAGGCGGCACGCCTCGAGTTCTTCCGCATCACCAACGACAACCCGGTTCAGCTGATGATGATCGGCCCGATCTTCGACCCGTCCGCGGCGGGCATCGGCGCCTGGCGGATCCGCGGGCAGGTCGCGCTGCTGCTGTCGCTGGCGAGCCTGTTGCTGGTCATCCGGCACACCAGGGCGGAGGAGGAGTCCGGCCGGGGCGAACTGCTCGGTTCGACCGTGGTGGGCAGGCACGCCGTGCCGGCCGCGGCCCTGCTCGTCGCGATCGCCGCGAACCTGGGTTCGGCCCTCCTGATGGTGGTGGGCTTCACCGTCCAAGGGCTCCCGGTGGGCGGGTCGTTGGTCCTCGCCCTGTCATTCGCCGCCGCCGGCTGCGTCGCCGCCGCGCTCGCCGCGCTGACGGCGCAACTCACCTCGAGTTCCAGGGCCGCCACCGGTCTCGCCGCCGGAGGCGTGGGCTTCTGGTACGCGGTCCGGGCGATCGCCGACGCGAACGGGACCTCGTGGCTGCGGTGGGCGTCCCCGTTCGGCTGGACCCAGGAGATGCGTCCGTTCGCCGGCGACCGGTGGTGGCCGCTGCCGCTCGTCGCCGGGCTGGTGGTGTTGCTCGTGGCGGCGGCCTGCGCGATCTCCGCGCGCCGCGACCTCGGCACCGGGATCCTGCCCGCCCGGCTCGGTCCGGCCACCGCGGCCCCCCGGCTGCGATCGGCGTTGGCCCTCGCCTGGCGGTTGCACCGCGGCGTGCTGATCGCCTGGGCGGTCGCCGTCACGGCGTTCGGCGCCGTCCTCGGCACCACCGCCGACACCATCACCGACCAGGTCGACGACAGCCAGGCGCTGCGCGACCTGATGTCGCAGCTGGGCGGCGGCGGTCGTCCGGTGGACAGCTTCTTCGCGCTGATCATCTACCTGCTGAGCCAGGTGGTGACGATCCACGCGATCCAGGCGACCCTCCGGCTGCGCGCCGAAGAGCTGTCCGCCCGCGCCGATGCCGTCCTCAGTGGACCGGTCAGCCGGGTGCGCTGGATGGGCGGGCACCTGCTCGTGGCGGCGGGGGGCACGATCGTCGTGCTGGCGGGCCTCGGGCTCGGCATGGGCCTGGTCTACGGCCTGGCCACCGGCGACGTGGCCGCCGAGCTGCCGCCGCTGCTCGCCGCCGCCGTGGTCCGGGCACCCGCGATCCTGGTGCTGGCCGCCATCGCCGCGGCGCTGTACGGCGTCGCGCCCCGCTTCGCCGCACCCGTCGCCTACGCCGCGCTCGGCGTGTGCTTCCTCCTCGAGTTCGCCGTGGCCTACGGCGGTGCCGGCGAGCGCCTCCTGTGGATCTCCCCGTTCGCGCGGACCCCGGCGCTGCCCGGCGCGGAGTTCGCCGTCGTCCCGCTGCTCTGGTTCGTCGTCGTCACGGCCGGCCTGGTGACCGCGGGGATGGTCGGTTTCCGTCGACGTGACCTGTGACCGGTGCGATCGCCGAGTCGCGGGGTGGCCGCACGGAGGTTGCGGCGCGGATGAAGGCGGCGACCTGGCGGGAGGTTGACTCCCGGTGCCAGGCGATCACGAGGGTGGCCTGCTCGGCGTCGAGGACAGGACGGCTGACCGTACCGGGTGGCAGGCGATCACGGATCGATTCCGGCAGCACCGCGACCATCCGCCCGAGCCGGACGAGTTGCAGCAGTTGGTCGGTGTCGGTGACGAGGTGACCGGTCACCTCGGGGCGGGACTCCGGCCAGCGGGGCTGGGTCCCGCCGCGCAGGTCGGCCATCGACACCTCGGTGCGGGCGGTCAGGGGGTGGCCGTCCGGGAGCACCACGACCTGGCCTTCGACGTGGAGGTCTTCGCTGTCCAGGCCGCTCAGGTCGTTCTGCGGCCGGTGGAGCAGCGCGAGGTCGGCGCGGCCGTCGCGGACCATCGCGGCGCGTTCGCCGACGCTGAAGGCGAGATCGACCGGAACGGCGTCGGGGGTGGCGGCGTAGCGGTCCAGGATCGGCTGCAACAGGTCGGCGTCGCTGCCGGGTTTGAGCGCCAGGACCAGCCGCGGAGTGGTCGCCGCCGCCCTTCGCGCACGGCGCACCGCGGCGGCCACGGCATCCAGTGCGACGCGCCCCTCGGCCAGGAACACCTCCCCGGCCGCCGTGAGCCGGACCCCGCGACTGGTGCGGTCCAGCAGGGTGAGGCCCATCCGCTGTTCGAGCAGGCGGATCGCCCGGGACAGGGGTGGCTGGGCGATGCCCAGCCGCTGGGCGGCCCGCCCGAAGTGCAGTTCCTCGGCGACCGCGACGAAGTAGCGCAGTTCCCGGGTCTGGACGTCCATACCCGGAGGGTATCGAGCGAGATCAGCCCGGTCCTGGCCCGGGGGAACACCGGGTGGTTCGCTGATCAGGTGAGTGCTGACGCAACGATTGCCCTGGTCACGGGGGCGAACAAGGGGATCGGGCGGGCCGTCGCGGGTGAGCTCGCGAGGCTCGGGATGACGGTGGTGGTTGGTGCCCGGGACCCGGAGAAGGGCGCCGAGGCGGTGGCCGAGATCAGCGCGGCGGGTGGTGTCGCGCACCCGATCGGCCTCGACGTGACCGACCACGCGGGGTGAGCGCGGCGGCCGAGCAGCTCGCCGAGCGGTTCGGCCGGCTGGACGTGCTGGTCAACAACGCCGGCATCTCCGGCGACCTCGGGGCGCAGGCGCCGGGCTCCGCACACCTCGACGGGGTGCGGGCGGTGTTCGAGACGAACCTGTTCGGTGTCGTCACCGTGACCGAGGCGATGCTCCCGCTGCTGCGCCGTTCGGCCGCGGCGCGGATCGTGAACGTCTCCAGCGGCACCTCGTCGATGACGTGGACGACCGATGCCACCCACTACCTGAGCCGGATGCCGGGTTCGCTGGGCTATCCGGTGTCGAAGGCGGCGCTGAACATGCTCACGGTGCAGTACGCGAAAGCGCTGTCACGCGGAGGGATCCTGGTGAACGCGGTCGCGCCCGGCGCGTGCGACACGGACTTCGCCAAGGGCCTGCCGTTCGAGCTGACCCGGACCGCGGCCGAGGGCGCCGCGATCGTGGTGCGGCTGGCCACGCTCGGGCGGGAGTGCCCGACGGGCGGCTTCTTCGACGACGACGGCAGACTGCCTTGGTGAAGGGGTCGGCCGCCCCCGCGCCTTCGTACTGGACGTACGGAGGCGCGGGGCGGCCCGCGGGCATCACCTCGGCTCTCGGGTACCGCCGGGACGGAGGGTCCGGAGCAAGCGCCTGACGCAGCCGGCCACCTCGGCGAGGTGCTCGTGCAGGAAGAAATGACCTCCGGCCAGGACCTTGACCTCGAAGGACCGCGTCGTGTGCCGTCGCCAGGCGCTCGCCTCCTCGAACGACACGCTCGGGTCGCGGTCCCCGGTCATCGCCACGATCGGCACGTCCAACACCGCTCCCGTCGTCGGCGCGCGGTAGGTCGCGATCGCCCGGTAGTCGCCGCGGATCACCGGGAGGATCAGGCGCCTCATCTCGTCGTCGTCCAGGAGGGCCGGGTCGGTCCCGCCCAGCTTCCGGAGGTCGGCGATGATGCTGTCGTCGTCGTCCGCGTAGGCGCTCTGGTCGCGGTGGCACGACGGGGCGCGGCGCCCGGAGGCGAACAACGCGAGCGGCGCGCGTCGATCACCTCGCTCCAGGCGGCGCGCCACCTCGAACGCCACCACCGCACCCATGCTGTGACCGAGGAGTGCGAGTGGCTGCGCCTCCCACGGGACCAGCGCCTCGCAGATCTCGTCGGCGAGGCGGCCGATGTCCTCGATCACCGGCTCGTGCCGGCGGTCCTGCCGCCCCGGGTACTGGACCCCGAGCACCGGGACGTCCGGTTCGAGCGAGCTCGCCAGCGAGTGGAAGTACCCCGCCGAGCCGCCCGCGAAGGGGAAGCAGACGAGGTGTGCCCGACTGCGCGGGACCGGGTCTCGCAGTGGCCTGATCCAGGATCCGCCATCCGTGGTCGATGCGCGCACGTTCCTTCTCTCAGGCCGTGGCGGCTGTCCGGTCCGCCGGACCGGCGCCGTCCTCCGGGAGTTGGAAGTTGCCGGCTTCCGGCCTGGTCAGCGGGATCACCTTGCGGCTGGCGAACTTCCACGTCCCGTTCTCGCGGACGTACTGGTCCTGGTAGTACGCGGTGGCCCGCGAGGTCCCGCCGGCCCGCACGTCACCCTGGGCGAAGACGGTGCAGGTGCCGGATGCCCTGGTTCCGGAGATCTCGTTGATGACGTGGTTGGTCGTCAGGTGGCAGAGGTTCTCCATCTGCCCGTAGATGTCGACCTCGAAGTGGTGTCGGATCTCGTCCTTCCCGGTGGCCTTCCCCAGCCCGAAGTCCTCCTCGTCGAAGACCGGGCTCTCGTCGCTCCACAGCTCCATGAGGAGGTCGATCTGGCGGGTGTCGAGCCGATAGGCGTACTTGGCCGTCAACTCGATGATGTCGAGTCGGTCGACCAGCGACGAGAGTGCGTTCTCGGTCATGGTGAAACGGCCTCCGGTGATGTGTTCGTGCTGCGGGATTTCGGCTCACGTTCCGCCCGTGGGCCAGTGGCGGTTCTTAGCGCATCTTGTTGGGGATCATCATCCCGGCGTCCACGGGGAGGGCGATCCCGGTGACGTGCCGCGCCTCGTCCGAGGCCAGGTACAGCACCGCGTCGCTGATCCCCCGCGAGTCCATCCAGCCGACGGGCAGCGCGCTCATCCCCTTCATCGCGTTGTCCGCGTCCTCGGGCGTCGGGTCGGGGATCTCGGGCAGGAAGAGCTTCCGCATCGTGGCGTTGTTGACCATCGGCGTGTCGACGTTCCCCGGGTTCACCGAATTGACGCGGATGTTGTGGTGCGCCAGTTCCGCGGCCAGGGCGCGCATCAGCCCGACCACGCCGTGCTTGGACGCGGTGTAGTGCGCCATGGTCGGCACGCCGATCAACCCCGACACCGAGCTGATGAAGACGATCGAGCCGCCCCCACCCCGTTCGATCATGTGGGGGATCACCGCTTTGACGGTCTTCCACGATCCCGTCAGGTTGACGTCGATCATCTCCTGCCAGGTCTCCTCGGTGAGTTCCCAGGCGAACCCGAAGCTCGAGATCCCGGCGTTCGCGCACACGACGTCGATGTGGCCGAACTCGGCGATCGCCTCGTCGACCACGTCCTGCAACGCCTTGAGGTCGCGCGTGTCCGCCTGGCGCGCGATGACCCGTCGGCCCAGCTGTTCGACCGCCTGCGCCGTCGCCGCGAGGTCCTGGCTGCCCGATCCCGGGTACGGTGCGCTCTCCACGTCCGCGCACAGGTCGACGGCCACGATGTCCGCCCCCTCCTGGGCGAGGCGCACCGCGTGCGAACGCCCCATCCCCCGCGCGGCCCCGGTGATCAGCGCGACTTTTCCGGCCATCCGGCTCACTTGTGAACCTCCACGTCAGGGGAAGGAATATCGAGATCCGCGGTCGCGGAGTCGTTCACTCGGCGGCCGCGAACATGATCAGCTTGACCTCGGCGCCCTCTTCCTGGCCGAGGTTCCTGGGGCGCCAGGCCATGAAACCGTTCTGGCCGAGGTACCGGCCGCTGACGCCCACGCTCGGGTAGTAGGCCCAGTTCCCGGACAGGAGGGACCCCATGTCGATCCACCCGGCGACCCGGATCGTGCCGGACCCGTCCTCGAAGACGACCTCGTTGGTCAGGTAGGCCATGAACTGCTGGTCGGATTCCCGCCGGTAGAGGACCTTGAACCCGCCCGAGGTGGTGGCCACCTTCTCACCGGACCTGGTGAACAGGGCGTGCTCGTAGGTGCCGCTCTGGCCGACGTGGATGTTCTGCAGGTCCTCGATGTCGGTGGTGGCGTTGACCGTCGTCTCGACCAGGTCCTCGTAGCTGTTGATCACAATCTCTTCCTTTCCCGGGTGGGCGTTTCAGATCTTGCGGTAGACGTCTTTGAGGACGATTTTCCCGTCCCTCAGGACGAACAGGTCGACGCCGCGGTTGACCACTTTTCCGTCGGTGGTCTCCACGGTCCACCGGACCAGTGCCAGGTCCTCGCCGACCATGATCGGCGGTTCGAACCTGCCGTCGACGCCGGAGGCGATCATCTTTTCGCGCATCGCGTTCAAATTGGTGATCAGGTCGCCGATCTGGTCCTTGGTGTGGACCGTCCCGAGCCCGTCCCCGTCGGGCGTGATCCACCGCCCGTCGTCGGCGAAGCAGTCGACGGCGGTCTCGATGTCGCCGGCACCCGAACTGGTGAAGAATCGGTCGAGCACTTCCGCTGACACAGGTCGGCTCCATTCTCTTCGTGGCAGGGGTTTCCGGGTCACGCGTACAACCTCACCGGCAGCCGTTCCAGGCCGCGGAACTGCAGGGTGTAGCGCCAGGTCAGCTGGTCCAGCGGCGCGGCCGCCTCCCAGCGCGGGAACGCGGTCAGCAGGCGGTCCAGCACGATCCGGCCCTCCAGCCGTGCCAGCGGCGCGCCGACGCAGTGGTGGATGCCGTGGCCGAAGGCCAGGTGCGCGGCGGCGTTGCGGCGCACGTCCAAGCGGTCCGGTTCCGCGAAGCGGTCCGGGTCGCGGTTCGCCGAGCACAGCGCCAGGAACACCACCTCGCCGGCGGGGACGACGGTGTCGCCGATCTCCACGGGTTCGGTGGTGTAGCGCAACGTGGAGAGGTTCAGCGGGCTTTCGTAGCGGAGGAACTCCTCCACCGCGTTCGGGATCAGGGAGGCGTCCCCGCGCAGCAGCTCCAGCTGTTCGGGGTGCTCCAACAAGGCGTGCACCGAGCTGCTGATCAGGTTCGCGGTGGTCTCGTACCCCGCGTTCATCATCAGGAAGATGGTGGAGAGCAGCTCGGGCTCGTCGAACCGCTCCTCGTCGTCCGGGTCGAGCATCGCGTTGATCAGGTCGTCCGCGGTGTCGTGGCCGCTCACCTTCTCGGCGATCAGGCCCCGGAAGTACTCCAGCGACGCCATGTACGCCCCGTACTTCTCCGACGGCTCCGAATCGACGGCGGTCAGCGTGCGGTTCCACCGGCGGAGGTCGTGGTGGGCGGCGCGGGGCACGCCGAGCAGTTCGCCGATCACCGCGATGGGGATGGCCATCGCCACCGACTCCACCAGGTCGACCTCTGCTCCGCTGGGGATCGAATCGAGCACCTGGTCGGTGATCTCCTCGATCCGCGGGCGCAGGTCCTCGGTGCGGCGCATCGTGAACGCCCTGCCGAACACCCGGCGCAACCGCGAGTGCCGCGGCGGATCGCTGAACAGCATGCTCTCCGACGTGATCGCCTGGCCCGAGACGTCCTCCGTGCTGTGCTCGGCGATGACGGGCGCGGCGCCCCCGGCCGCTTTCGAGAGCCTGGGGTCGGCCAGCAGCCGGCGCACGTCGCCGTACTCGGTGACCAGCCACGCGCGCAGGCCCGTGCTCAACGTCTTGATGACGAGCCGCCGGGGGCCCGACCCGGCGCGCATCTCGCGGTAGGTCAGGTACGGGTCCTGGATGAAGTCCCAGCTCAGCAGGTCGGTTTCGGCGGATGTCCCGGTGCCGGGCGTGCCGATCCCGGTGGAGTCGGTCATGGGGTGTCCTCTGTCGTCGAGGGTCGGGGCGACGGGATCAACTGCCGGAACCGCCCAGTTCCCGGTTGATGAAGTCGAACAGCTCGTCGTCGTCGGCGTTCGCGATGAGCCGGCTCTGCTCGGAACGGCCGGCTTGGCCGGCGAGCGCGGCGGCCATCTTCTGGACCCGTCGCAGCACCTGGTCCTTGGCCGCCTCGTCGACGCGGTCGTCCGCCGTCACCGCCGAGAGCACCTCCTCCAGCCGGTCCAGCTCGGCCAGCGCGGACTCGGCCTGGTCGGCGTCCTCGCCGAACATCGCCGTCCGCAGGTAGTCGCGCAGCGCCAGGGAGGTCG
This sequence comes from Actinosynnema sp. NPDC059797, assembly GCF_042732085.1. Lineage (NCBI taxonomy): Bacteria > Bacillati > Actinomycetota > Actinomycetes > Pseudonocardiales > Pseudonocardiaceae > Actinosynnema > Actinosynnema sp. NPDC059797. The sequence continues at coordinate 13,401 of NZ_JBHWIE010000102.1, read as the reverse complement.
GGTGGTCGTAGGTGAGCGTCGCCGGCAGCGCCAGGCCCGTCGCCGCGACGAGCCGGTTGCGCAGCTCGACCGCGGAGAGGGAGTCGAAACCCAGTTCCACGAACGCCTTGGTCGGCGGCAGGGCGTCGGTCGAGCCGTGACCGAGCGCCTCGGCCACCTGCGCCCGCACCAGCTCCAGCAGCGCGGCGTCGCGTTCCTCCCCGTCCAGGGCGCCCAGCCGGGCCCACGACCGGGTCTCGCCGTCCGGTTCGGCGGGCCGATCCGCCGCGGCGGCCGGCGGGAACGCCGCCCGGTACTCGGGCAGGTCGCTGATCACCGCGCACTTGACGGCGCCCGCGGTCGCCCTGGTGAACCGGGTCCAGTCGACGTGGGTCACGGCGATGTAGGTCTCGTCGTGGTCCAGCGCCCGCCGCAGCCCGGCCAGCGACTGGCCGGGGTCCATCGGGTGCAGGCCCCGGCGGCCCGCCCGGTCGGTCGCGCCGGTGTCGTCGGCCATGCCCCCGCCGGCCAGCAGGCCCCAGCCGATCGTCGTGGCCGGCAGGCCGCGCGCCCGCCGGTGGTGGGCCAGGGCGTCGAGGAAGGCGTTCCCCGCCGCGTAGTGCGACTGGCCGGGCGAGCCGACGAGGCCGGCGGCCGAGGAGAACAGCACGAAGGCCGAGAGGTCCAGGTCCCGGGTCAGCTCGTGGAGGTTCCACGCCCCGTCCACCTTGGGCCGCAGGACGTTGTCCAGCCGGTCGAGGGTCAGCTCGGTGATGACGCCGTCGTTGGCCACCCCCGCGCTGTGGAACACGGCCGTCAGCGGCAGGTCGTCGGGGAGGTCCGCGAGCACGGCCCCCACCTCGTCCCGGTCGGCGACGTCGCAGGCGGCGATGGTCACCGCGGCCCCCAGGGCGGTCAGCTCGGCTTCGAGCTCGACGGCGCCCGGCGCTCCCCGGCCCCGGCGGGAGGTGAGCACGAGGTGGGGCGCGCCCTGCTCGGCCAGCCAGCGCGCGGTGCGGGCGCCCAGGCCGGTGAGGCCGCCGGTGACCAGCACGCTGCCCGCCGGTCGCCAGTTCCGGCGCGGCGGCTCGTCCGGGTCGGCGCGGACCAGCCGGCCGCCTAGGACGGCGCCGTCCCGCAGCGCCGCCTGTTCGCCGGTGCCGCCGTCGCCCAGCAGGCGGACCAGCGCGGCCGTCGAGGCGTCGTCGGGGGTGACCGGCAGGTCGACCAGACCGCCCCAGCGGTCGGGGTGTTCCAGGGCGAGGGTCCGCCCGAGGCCCCAGAGCAGGGCCTGGTCGGGGTGGTCGAGGTCGTCGCCGGGGGCGACGTGCACCGCGCCGCTGGTGAGGCACCACAGGGGTGCGTCGATCCCGCGGTCCGCCAGTGCCTGGACCAGGCCCACCGTGGCGGCCAGGCCGACCGGCACGCCGGGGTGCCCCGGGACGCGGGACCGCTCCAGCGCGAGCAACGAGACCACCCCGGCGAGCGGCGGCTCGCCGAGCCGGGTCGCCAGCGCGGCCCGGTCCAGCTGGTGCTCGCCGACCTCCAGGTGACGGACCTCGGCCCCGGCGGCGGTCATCGCCGCTCCGATCGGCGCGACCCAGGGGTCGTCGCGGTGCCCGGCGGGCACCACCAGCAACCAGGTGCCGGTGAGGGCGCCCTCGGGGCGGGTCGGCACGGGCCGCCAGCCCAGCCGGTACCGCCAGCCGTCCACCACCGCCTTCTCCCGTTGGTCGAGGCGCCACCGGGCCAGTGCGGGCAGCACGGCGCCGAGGCCGTCCCGTTCCCCGGTGGACAGCTCGGCGCTCAGCGCGTCGAGGTCGCCCCGTTCCACCAACCCCCAGAACCGGCTGTCCACGGCGTCCGGGTCGGCCGCTGCCGCGGCCGGTGTCGCGGGCGCGTCCGGCCAGTAGCGCCGGTGCTGGAACGCGTAGGTCGGCAGCGGGGTCCGCGCCGCGCCGGCCGCGGGGAACAGGGCAGGCCAGTCCACCTCGACCCCGGCGGTGAACAGGGCGCCCAGTCCGGCGAGCACGGATTCGGTCTCCGGCCGGCCTCGCCGGAGGCTGGGCACGGCGACGACGCCCTCACCGGCCGCGCACTCGCGGACCAGGCCGGTCAGGACCGCGTCCGGCCCCAGCTCCAGGAAGCGGGTCACGCCGCCGGCCCGGAGTTCGGCGACCGCGTCGGCGAACCGCACCGCGTTCCGGACGTGCTGGACCCAGTACTCGGGGGTGGCCACGTCGCCGCCGGTCATCGGTGTGCGCGGCGGCCGGAACTCCAGGCCGTCGAGCGCGGCCCGGAACTCCCCCAGCACGGGGTCCATGAGCGGGGAGTGGAACGCGTGGCTGACGGCCAGCCGCTTCGTGCGGTACCCGGCGTCGGCGAGGCGTCGCCCGAGGTCGTCCACGGCGGCCTCGGCGCCGGAGACGACCACCGACTCCGGGGAGTTGACCGCGGCGATCCAGACGGACCCCGCCCCTTCCGCGAGCAGCGCGGCCACGACGTCCTCACCGGCGTTCACGGACATCATGGCCCCGCCCGGTGGGAGCGCCTGCATGAGCCGGGCCCGCGTGGTCACCAGCGCGCAGGCGTCGGCCAGCGACAGCACGCCCGACACGTGGGCGGCGGTGATCTCGCCGACGGAGTGGCCGGTGACGAAGTCGGGCCGGACGCCCCAGGACTCGAACAGCCGGAAGAGGGCCACTTCGACCGCGAACAGCGCGGGTTGGGCGAACTCCGTGGTGTTCAGCCGGGCGTCGTCCTCGTCGAGGACGATGTCCTTCAGCGCGGGGTCCAGTGCCGCGCACGCGTCGTCGAACGCGGCGGCGAAGACCGGGAAGTGGCGGTGGAGTTCGCGGCCCATCCCGGCGCGTTGCGCCCCCTGGCCGGTGAACACGACGGCCAGGCCGCCGCTGCCGGCCACGCCGGCGGCGTCCGCGCCGGGTGCGGTGGGGTCGTCGGCGTACGCCGCGAGTCGCTCGCGCAGCTGCTCGCGGTCGGCGGCGAGCACCACCGCCCGGTGGTCGTGGACCGCGCGGTCGGTCACCAGCGCTCGCGCGACGTCGGCCAACGCCGGTTCGGGCAGGTCGGTGACGTGGTCGCGCAGGCGCGCCGCCTGGGCGCGCAGGGCCGCCGGTCCCCGGGCCGACAGCACGAACGGCTGCACCGGCCTGGTCGCGGCGCCCTCGTCCGGGGTCGGGGCCGGCGCCGGCGGCGGCGCGGGGAGGTCGTCGGGCGCCTGTTCCAGGATGACGTGCGCGTTGGTCCCGCTGAGGCTGAACGCGGACACGCCCGCCCGGCGCGGACGGCCCCGGTCGGGCCAGTCGCGGGCCCGGTCCAGCAGCGCCACCCCGCCGGAGGACCAGTCGACCTCGGGTGACGGGGTCTCGGCGTGGAGGGTCCGGGGCAGCACGCCGTGCCGCATCGCCATGATCATCTTGATGGCCCCGGCGGCGCCGGCGGCGGCCTGCGAGTGCCCGATGTTCGACTTGACCGACCCCAGCCACAGGGGGCCGTCGGGCTCGCGGTCGCGCCCGTAGGTGGCCAGGAGGGCCTGCGCCTCGATGGGATCGCCGAGGCGGGTCCCGGTGCCGTGCCCCTCCACCGCGTCGACCTCGCGCGCCGACAGCCCGGCGTTGGCCAGCGCGGCGCGGATGACCCGTTGCTGCGACGGGCCGCTGGGCGCGGTGAGGCCGTTCGAGGCGCCGTCCTGGTTGACCGCCGAGCCGGCCAGGACGGCCAGCACGCGGTGGTGGTTGCGGCGGGCGTCGGAGAGCCGCTCCAGCACGAGCAGGCCCACGCCCTCGGCCCACCCGGTGCCGTCCGCCCCGGCGCCGAAGGCCCGGCACCGACCGTCCGGGGACAGGCCCCGCTGCCGCGCCATCTCCACGAACATGCCGGGGGTGGCCATCGTGGCGACACCGCCGGCCAGCGCCAGCGAGCACTCGCCCGAGCGCAGCGCCTGGGCCGCCAGGTGCATGGCCACCAGCGAGGACGAGCACGCCGTGTCGATGGAGACGGACGGCCCCTCGAACCCGAACTCGTAGGACAGCCGCCCGGAGATGATGCTGGCCGCGTTGCCGGTCAGCACCCGGCCGCCGAAGTCGCGGGGGTCCTGGGCCAGCAGGGCCGGGTAGTCGCTCCCGTTCGCGCCCACGAACACCCCGACCGGGCCGCCGCGCAGGGCGGAGGGGACGATGCCGGCGTCCTCGAACGACTCCCAGGCCGTCTCCAGCAGCAACCGCTGCTGCGGGTCGATGGCGATGGCCTCGCGCGGCGAGATGCCGAAGAAGTCGGAGTCGAACCCGGCCAGGTGGTCGAGGAACCCGCCACCCCGGGCGTACGTCGTGCCGGGGCGTTCGGGGTCCGGGTCGTAGAGGTGGGCCAGGTCCCAACCGCGGTCGGCCGGGAAACCGGTGATCGCGTCGCGGCCCTCGACCACCAGCCGCCACAGCTCGTCCGGCGAGTCCACCCCGCCGGGGTACCGGCAGGCCATGCCGACGACCACGATCGGGTCGTCACCGGTCACGGCGACGCGCCCGGTCGGAACGGCCTCGGCGGTGTCGGCCTCGTCGCCCACCAGCGCGGACCGGAGGAACGCGGCCAGCGCCTCGGGGGTGGGGTGGTCGAACACCAGGGTGGCCGGCAGCCGCAGCCCGGTGGCCGCGGTCAGCCGGTTGCGCAGTTCGACCGAGGTGAGCGAGTCGAACCCGACCTCGTGGAAGGCGCGGGTCATGTCGATCGCCGCGCCGCTCGGGTGGCCGAGCACGGCGGCGACCTGCTCGCGCACCAGTTCGCCGATGGCCTTGACCTGGTCGGCGACGGGGGCGCCGACCAGTCGCGCCACCTCCGGTCCCGCGACCGACGGGCGCGCCGGGCGCCGGGCCGGGCGCCGCACCAGGCCGCGCAGCAGGGCGGGCACCTCGCCCGCCGACCGCACGGCGGCCAGGTCGAGGTGGGCGGCCATCACGTTCGGGCGGGCCAGGTCGGTCGCCGCGGCCAGCAGTTCGAGGCCCCGGGCGGTCGCCAGCGGCACCATCCCGCCCCGCCCCATGCGGGCCACGTCGGCCGCGCCGAGGTTCTCGGTCATCCCGCTGTCCTCGCCCCACCAGCCCCAGCTGATCGAGACCGCGGGGAGGCCGTGGCGGTGCCGCTCGACGGCCAGCGCGTCGAGGAAGGCGTTGGCGGCGGCGTAGTTGGCCTGGCCCGGCGCGCCGAAGGGCGCGGCGGAGGAGGAGAACAGCACGAACGCGGAGAGGTCCAGCTCCCGGGTCAGCTCGTGCAGGTGCCACGCGCCGTCGACCTTGGGCGCCAGCACCGCGTCGACCCGGTCGCCGGTCAGGGCGCCGAACACGCCGTCGTCCAGCACGCCGGCGCAGTGCACCACCGCGGTGAGCGGGGACCCGGGCGCCACCGAGCGCACCACGGCCGCGACCTGTTCGCGGTCGGCGACGTCGCAGGCGAGGACGCGGACCTCGGCGCCGAGTTCGGCCAGTTCGGCGGCGAGGCGGGCGGTCCGGGGCGAGTCGGGGCCCTGCCGGGAGGTCAGCACCAGGTGCCGCGCGTGGTGCTCGGTGACGAGGTACCGGGCCACGTGCCCGGCCAGCGCACCCGAGGCGCCGGTGATCAGCACGGTCCCGGCCGACCACGGGGTGGCCCGCGCGGCGTCGGTGGTGCCCGGGCGGGCCAGCCTCGGGGCCCGGAGCACGCCGTCGCGCACCGAGACCTCCGGCTCACCCGACTCCACGGCCGCGTGCAGCGCCGCGGTGGTGATCGCGTCGGCGCCGGCCTCGACGAGGACGATGCGGTCGGGGTGCTCCGACTGCGCCGAGCGCAGCAGGCCCCGCACCGCCGCGCCGGTCAGGCCGTCGGTCGTCACGACCGCCAGCCGCGAGGACTCCCAGCGGGGATCGGCCAGCCACAGCTGCACCGAGCGCAGCACGCCGTTCACCGCCGCGTGGACGTCGGCGGGGACGTCGGGCCCCTCCCCCGGCACCGACACCGCCACGAGGGGCGGGACCCCGGCTCCCCCGTCCCACCCGGACACCAGCTCGGCCAGCTCCAGCGGGCCGTCCAGCACGGTGACCCCGGGGCGGGGCGCGGTGTCGTCGACCCGGCCGCACTCGACCCACTCGACCTCGAACAGCGAGTCGTCGCGGGGAGCGGCGGCGGCGCGGAGCCGGTCGGCGGACACCGAGCGCGAGGACAGCGCCGCCACGCCGAGGACCGGGGCACCGGTCTCGTCGAAGGCGTCCAGGGCGACCGCGTCGCCGGCCGCCGGCCGGACCCGGACGCGCAGCGCGGTCGCGCCCCGGGCGAACAGCCGCGCACCCGCCCAGGAGAACGGCACCAGGCCACGGGGGGTTTCGGAGGTGAGGGCCCGCAGCACGCCGCCGTGCAGACCGGCGTCCAGCAACGCCGGGTGCACGCCGAAGCGCTCGACGTCGGTCCCGCCGCTCGGAAGCTCCACCTCGGTGTACAGCTCCTCGCCGCGCCGCCAGCAGGCCACCAGCCCCTGGAACGTCGGCCCGTAGTCGTGGCCCGCGCCGGCGAACAGGTCGTAAGCGCCGGTGACGTCGACGACCTCGGCTCCCCGCGGCGGCCACTCGGTGAGCGGATCGGGGCTCGGCGCGCCCTTCGCCACGGACACCGTCCCGGTGGCGTGCCGCGTCCAGGGGAGGTCGTCGGCGTCGCCGTCCGGGCGGGCGGAGATCGTCACCTTCCGGTGGCCGCCCTCGTCGGGGGCTTCCACCAGGACCTGCAGCGCGACCGCGCCCGACGCGGCGATCAGCAGCGGGGACTCGATCGTCAGCTCGTCCAGCAGGTCGCAGCCGACCTGCTCGGCGGCCCGCAGCGCCAGGTCCACGAAGGCGGTGCCGGGCAGCAGGGCCTGCTCGAACAGCACGTGCTCCCGCAGCCACGGCTGGGTCCGCGGCGCCAGCCGGCCGGTCAGCAGCACGGCGTCACCGCCGGCCACCTCCACACCGGCCAGCAGCAGCGGGTGGTCGAGCGGGTCGAGGCCGACCGCGGCGAGGTCCACCGGCGGTTCGGGGGCGTCGAGCCAGTACCGCTGGTGCTGGAACGCGTACGTGGGCAGCGAGGTGCGCCCGGCCCCGGTGCCGTCGAACAGGGCCGGCCAGGCGACCTCCACCCCGGCGGCGAACAGCGCGCCGAGCCCGGTGAGCGCCGTGTCGGCTTCGTCGTGGTCCCGGCGCAGGCCGGGGACCGCGACGACGTCCGGCTCGTCGAGGCACTGGCGGATCGCGCCGGTCAAGGGCGCGTCGGGCCCGATCTCGAGGAACCGCGTGACGCCGGCGCCGCGCAGTTCGGTCACCCTGTCGGCGAACCGCACCGCGTCCCGCACGTGCCGCACCCAGTACTCCGGGTCCGCCACCTCGTCACCGCCCACCATGGGGATACGGGGCGGCTGGAACTCCAGGCCGCGGACCACGGCGCGGAACTCGTCGAGCATCGGGTCCATCAGCGGCGAGTGGAACGCGTGGCTGACGACGAGCCGCTTCGCGCGGTGCCCGTCCTCGGTCAGGCGCCGCACGATCCGGGTGACGGCCGGTTCGAGCCCGGAGAGCACCACCGAACCGGGGGTGTTGACCGCCGCGATCGACACCGAGTCGGCGTGCTCGGCGACCAGCGGGGCCACCACCTCCTCGCCGGCGGTCACCGAGACCATCACCCCGCCCGGGTCGAGCCGCCCCATCAGCCGGCCCCGCTCGGACACCAGCCGGCACGCGTCCGGCAGCGACAGCACGCCGGCGACGTGCGCGGCCGCGACCTCGCCCACCGAGTGACCGGTGAGGAAGTCCGGCCGGACGCCCCAGGACTCGAACAGCCGGAACAGCGCGACCTCGACCGCGAACAGCGCGGGCTGGGCGATCTCCGTGGCGTCGAGCCGGTCGCCGCCGTCGCCGAGGACGGCCTCGCGGACCGCGGGGTCCAACTGCTCGCACGCCCGGTCGAACGCGTCCGCGAAGACCGGGAACCGCCGGTGCAGCTGCGCGCCCATGCCGGGGTGTTGCGCGCCCTGACCGGTGAACACCATCGCCAGCGAGCCGCGCCGGGCCACGCCGGCTCCCCCGCCCTCGCGGGCGAACACCGCCAACCGCTCCAGGGCCTGCTCGCGGTCGCGGGCGAGCAGGACCACCCGGTGGTCGTGGGCGGCCCGGTCGGCCACCAGGGAGCGGGCCACGTCCGCCAGCGCCACCTCGGGCCGGTCGCGCAGGTGGGCGGCCAGTCGGTCGGCCTGGCCCCGCAGGGCCTCCGGCCCGCGGGCCGACAGCACGAGCGGCCAGGCCGGCGGGGACGCGGCGTCGTCGGGGGCCGGGGCGGCGGGCTCGGCCGGAGCGGCGGGCTCGGCCGGTGGCTGTTCCAGGATGACGTGCGCGTTGGTCCCGCTGACGCCGAAGGAGGACACCCCCGCCCGGCGGGGCCGCCCGCGATCCGGCCACTCCCGGGCCCGGTCGAGCAGCGAGACCGCGCCCGACGACCAGTCCACCCGCGACGACGGGGTCTCCGCGTGCAGGGTCTTGGGCAGGATCCCGTGCCGCATCGCCAGGACCATCTTGATGGTGCCGGCGATGCCCGCCGCCGCCTGGGTGTGGCCGATGTTCGACTTGATCGACCCCAGCCACAGCGGCGCGTCCTCGGTGTGCTCGCTGCCGTAGGTGGCCAACAGCGCCTGGGCCTCGATCGGGTCGCCCAGCCGGGTGCCCGTGCCGTGGCCCTCGACCACGTCCACGTCGGAGGCGGACAACCCGGCGTTGGCCAGGGCCTGGCGGATCACGCGCTGCTGGGACGGACCGTTGGGCGCGGTCAGCCCGTTCGACGCGCCGTCCTGGTTCAGCGCCGAGCCGGCCACCAGCGCCAGCACCCGGTGGCCGTTGCGCCGCGCGTCGGACAGCCGCTCCAGCACGACCAGGCCCACGCCCTCGGACCAGCCGGTGCCGTCCGCGCCCTCGCCGTACGCCCGGCACCGACCGTCCGGGGCGTTCGCGCGCAGCCGGCTGTACTCGACGTACAGCTCGGGCGACGCCATCACCGTCACGCCGCCGGCCAGCGCGAGCGAGCACTCGCCCGAGCGCAGCGCCTGCGCCGCGAAGTGCAGGCTGACCAGCGAGGACGAGCAGGCCGTGTCCACCGTCACCGCGGGGCCCTCGAAGCCGAACTCGTAGGCCACCCGACCCGACGCGATGCTGCCGGCGCTGCCGTTGCCCAGGTAGCCCTCGAACTCCTCGGGCTTGGTGTGCAGCCGCGAGCTGTAGTCGTGGTACATCAGCCCGACGAACACGCCGGTCGGGCCGCCCCTCAGCGAGGTGGGGTCGATGCCCGCGTTCTCCAGGGACTCCCAGGCCGTTTCCAGCAACAGCCGCTGCTGCGGGTCGATCGTGATCGCCTCGCGCGGCGAGATGCCGAAGAACCCGGGGTCGAACCGGTCGGCGTCGTACAGGAAGCCGCCCTCGCGGGTGTAGGTGGTCCCGAAGTGCTCGGGGTCCGGGTGGTAGAGCTCGTCGACGTCCCAGCCGCGGTTGGCGGGGAAGGGGCCGATCACGTCCCGCCCCTGAGCGACGAGGTCCCACAGCTCGTCGGGCGAGCTGACCCCGCCGGGGAAGCGGCAGGCCATGCCCACGATCGCGATCGGGTCGTCCCCGGTCGCGGTCGCGGTGACGACCGGTCGGGCCGGTGCGGTCGCCCCGCCGCCGACCTCGCCCCGCACGAACTCGACCAGGGCGGCCGGCGAGGGGTAGTCGAAGATCAGCGTGGCCGGCAGCCGCAGCCCGGTCGCCGCGGTGAGCCGGTTGCGCAGCTCCACCGCGGTCAGCGAGTCGAACCCCAGCGCGGTGAAGGGCTGCCGGTCGTCGATGGCGCTGCCCGACGGGTGCCCGAGCACGGCCGCGGCGTGGGTGCGCACCAGCTCGGCGACGACCCGGTCGCGCTCGGCCGGTTCCAGTGCCGCCAGGCCCTCGCGGGACCCGGCGGCCAGGTGCGGTTCGACGACCCGCCGCGCCGGGCGGCGCACCAGCCCGCGCAGCAGCCCCGGGACCGCGGTCGCGGTGGACAGGCCGGCGAGGTCGAACGGGGCGGCGACGACGCGCCCCCGTCGGCGGGCGGCCGCGTCGAACAGGGCGAGGCCGAAGTCGTTGTCCACCGGGCGGATGCCGGTGCGGGCCATCCTGGCCCGGTCCTGGGTCCCGAGGTGGCTGCCCATCCCGCTGGCCTCGGCCCACCAGCCCCAGGCGATCGACACCGCCGGCAGGCCCAGCCCGCGCCGGTGGTCGGCCAGCTCGTCCAGGAACGCGTTGGCCGCCGCGTAGTTCGCCTGGCCGGCGGCGCCGAACGCCGCCGCGGCCGAGGAGAACAGCACGAACGCCGACAGGCCGGCGTCCCGGGTGGCCTCGTGCAGGTGCCAGGCGCCGTCCACCTTGGGCCGCAGCACCGCGTCCACCCGGTCGGGGGTCAGCGAGCCCACGGTCGCGTCGTCGAGCACGCCCGCGCAGTGCACCACGGCGCTGAGCGGGAACTCCGGCGGCACCGAGCCGACGAGGTCCACCACCTCCTGGCGGATGGCCAGGTCGCACGCCGCCACCCGCACCGAGGCGCCCGCCGCGGTCAGCCGCTCGACCAGCTCACCGGCGCCGGGAGCGGCAGGACCCCGCCGCGACACCAGCAGCAGCCGCCGCACCCCGCACTCGGTGACGAGGTGCTCGGCCACCAGCCCGGCCAGCACCCCGGACGCCCCGGTCAGCAGCACGGTCCCCGTGCCCCACACCGACTCCTGCTCGCCGTCCGCGGGCCCGGCGGGATCCGGGAGCGCCTCGGCGGCGGCCCTGGTCAGCCGGGGCGACCACAGCCGCCCGTCCCGGACCGAGACCTCCGGCTCACCCGACGCGATCGCGGCCCGGACGAGCGCCTCCACCGACCGCTCCCCGACCGGCTCCGGGCCGGTGGACGCCTGCTCGACGAGGACCACCCGCCCCGGGTCCTCCGACTGCGCGGAGCGCACCAGACCGGCCACCGCCGCGCCCACGAGCCCGCCGCCGGTCACCACGACCAGCTTCGACCGCTCCCACCGGGCATCGGCGAGCCAGTCCTGGAGCACCCGCAGCGTGCCGTTCACCGCGGTGCGCACCGACTCGACCACCGACCCGGGCGCCGGGAGGCCGGGAACGCGCAGCACCGCCAGGTCGGGCAGCGGCGCGCCACCGTCCACCGCCGCGCCGAGGGCGGCCAGGTCGAACGGCGTCACCCAGCCGATCGACCCTTCAACGCCCGCCCCCGGACCGGCGTCGGCCGATCCGCACGGCACCCAGCCCAGCTCGAACAGCGCGTCCCCGTGCGCCGAGCCGACGTCGCGCAACTGCTCGGCGGACACCTCGCGGGCGACCAGGGAGTCCACCTTCAGCACCGGGCGGCCGGTGGTGTCGAACCCGTCCACCGACCACGAGGACGACCCCGCCGGGGAGAACACGAGCCGCAGCGCCGCGGCGCCCGAGGCGAGCAGCCGCACCCCGGACCACAGGAAGGGCGCCCGCACGCCGACGGCGGCCGGGTCGGCCCGCGACGGGTCGAGCTGGTCCACGGCGAGGCTGTGCTGGCCGGTGTCCAGCAGGGCCGGGTGCAGGCCGAAGCGCACCGCGTCGGCCGCGAGCCCCTCGGGCAGCTCCGCCTCGGCGAAGACCTGGTCACCCTTCCGCCACGCCTTGCGCAACCCGGTGAAGGCGGGGCCGTAGTGGTAGCCGAGCTCGTGGAGCCGTTCGTAGGACCCGGCGACGTCCAGTTCGGTCGCCCCGGTCGGCGGCCAGGGCGAGTCCGCCGGCCACGGCGCCGGTTCCGGGTCGTCGCCGGGCACCGCGCTCCCCCGCGCGTGCCGCGTCCACGGGGCGCCCGCGGCCTCGCCGGGTTCCGCCGAGCGGGAGTACACCTCCAGGGTGCGGCGGCCGTCGCCGTCGGGAGCGCCGACGAGCACCTGGACCGCCACGTCGTGCCGGCTCGGCAGGACCAGCGGCGCTTCGAGGGTCAGCTCCTCCAGCCGGCCGAGGCCCGCCTCGTCGGCCGCGCGGATCGCCAGTTCGAGGAACGCCGTGCCGGGCAGCAGCGGCCGGTCGAACAGCGCGTGGTCGACGAGCCACGGGTGGGCGCGCGGCGAGAGCCGGCTGGTGAACAGGAGGCCGGCGTCCCCCGCCAGCGCCACCTTGGCGCCGAGCAGGGGGTGGTCGACCCGGTCGAGGCCGGCGGCGGCCGGGTCGCCCGGCGCGGACGCCGACGCCGTCGGCCAGTAGCGCTGCCGCTGGAAGGCGTAGGTCGGCAGTTCCACCCGCCGCGCCCCGGTGCCGGCGAAGGCCGCGGACCAGTCCACGGTGAGCCCGGCCCGCCACGCGGCGGCCACCGACCGCAGGAACGCGTCGGGGTCGTCCTCGCCGCGGCGGAGGGTCGCCAACGTGGTCACCTCGACGCCGCCGTCCTCGGCGGTCTCCTGGATGGAGGGGGCCAGCAGCGGGTGCGGGGCCACCTCCAGCAGCACGCGGTGGTCGTCGGCCAGCAGCGCGGCGACGGTGTCGTGGAACCGCACCGGCCGCACGAGGTTGGTCAACCAGTACCGGCCGTCGAGCTCGGCGCCCTCCACCCGGCGGGCGAGCGTCGTGGAGTAGTACGGCACCGAGGCGGTGGCCGGGCGGATGTCGGCCAGCAGCGCGAGGAGCTCGTCCTCGACCACCGCCATGTGCGGGGAGTGCGTCGGGTAGTCCATCGGGATGGGACGCGCGCGGGCACCGGCGGCCTCGTACTCGGCCCGCAACGCGGCCACCAGGTCGGCCGGACCCGTCAGGACGACCGATCGCGGGCCGTTGACCGCGCTGACGTGCACGCCGGCCAGCCGTTCGACCCGGTCGCGCACCTGCTCGACCGGCAGCCCGACCCAGAGCGTGGCGTACCCGCTCACCCGGCCGGACACGCGCGCCCGCGCGGTCAGGACCCTGGCCGCGTCGGCGAGGGTGAGGATGCCGGCGATGTGCGCGGCCGCGACCTCGCCCACCGAGTGCGCGATCACGGCGGCGGGCACCACCCCGCGGGAGATCCACAGCCGGGCGAGCGAGACCATGACCGCGAACAGCGCCGACTGGACCTGCTCGGCGTGGTCCAGGCCGTCCGCGCCGTCCGCGCCGGCCAGGAGGTCGCGCAGGGTGCGGCCGTGCCAGTCCGCGTGAGGCGCGAGCGCCGCCTCGCACTCCGCCATGGACGCGGCGAAGACCGGCGAGGAGTCCCACAGCCGCAGGGCCATCCCGGCGTACTGCCCGCCCTGTCCCGGGAACACGAACACCGGGTCGGTGCCGCCGGAGCCGACGGGTCCGGCGACCGGGGTGGCGCCGGCCACCAGGTCGTCCAGCCCCGACAGCAGTTCGGTGAGGTCGGAGC
>NZ_JBHWIE010000101.1:0-24613 GCF_042732085.1 Actinosynnema sp. NPDC059797 | reverse complement strand
AACCGGTCGCGGCCCGCCGTCGTTCGGGGCCACACTCGTCGGCCATGCCGGAGAACTCGACGAACCAGGACGTGGCCGCCTACTACGGCGCGCTCAACGAGTGGGGCCCGTCCGACGACTTCTACCTCGACCTGGCGCTGTCCGCCGACGCGGTGCTCGACGTCGGCTGCGGCACCGGCGTGGTGCTCCACGCGGCCCGCGCGGCGGGCCACACCGGCCGCCTCGTCGGCCTCGACCCCGACCCCGACATGCTCGCCGTGGCCCGCGAGCGCGAGGGCGTCGAGTGGGTCGAGGGCGACCTGGGCCGCGTCGCCTTCGACGGCGGGTTCGACCTGGTCCTGATGACCGGGCACGTGTTCCAGATCTTCCTCACCGACGACGACGTGCGCGAGCAGTTCACCGCCGTCCGCCGCGCCCTGCGACCGGGCGGCCGGTACGCGTTCGAGACCCGCAACCCGGGTGCCCGCGCCTGGGAGCGGTGGACCCCCGAGAACGGCACCGACGTCGTGGGCGAGCGGGGGGAGCGCGTGCGCGTCGAGCACCACGTGGCGAGCGTGGAAGACGGGCTGGTGCGGTTCAGCGAGACCTACAGCAGCCCGGACTGGCCCGAGCCGAAGGTCGAGTGGGGGACGCTGCGGTTCGCCACCGCCGAGCAGGTCGACGCGCTGCTGGCCGAGACCGGGTTCGAGGTCGCCGAGCGCTACGGCTGGTGGGACCGCACCCCGTTCACCGACACCAGCCGGGAGGTGATCACCATCGCGCGACCAGGTCCGCGCCCGGCCACCGACCGTCGCTGACCACCAGCGCGCCGGTCGACCGCACCAGCGGCAGCGCCGCCGCCAGCGCCTCGCGCGCCAGCGGCTCCCGCGGCGGGTCCACCGGCACCACGCCGTGCAGCGGGTGGCGCTCCAGCAGGGACAGCTCCGGCAGCGCGCACGTGAAGCCGTGCAGCAGCCGCCGCACCCCCATGTCCGCCAACGTGGCCAGGTTGTCCTCGACCGCGTCCGGGTCCGCGGCCAGGCCCCGCGCGGACAGGGCCAGCCACAGCAGCGCCGGCGGCAGCGCGGACGACCGCAGCGCCTCGGCCACCGGCGCGGTCAGCTCCGGGTCGCGCGACTGGTCCGGCGACAGCGCCACCAGCACCGGCAGCCCCTCCACCGCCGCGAACGAGCACGCCTCGTCCAGCAGCCACGCGGCGAGGTGCCCGCTCACGCCCAGTTCGTCGGCGAAGCGCAGGCACTCGTCGTGCCCGACCGGTTCGCCGCCGCCCTCCCGCCAGCGCAGCCGCGCGGCCACCGCGACCCGCGCGCCGTCCCGCTCGACCGGCGGGTAGTCGATGTTGACGTCACCGCTCGCCACCGCGTCCGCCAGGGCCGCGCCGAGCCGCAGCCGCTCCCGGTCGCGGGCGTCCAGCTCCTCGTCGTAGACCTCCCACTGGCCCCGGCCGCCGCGCTCGGCGCGGCGCAGCGTGCTGTGCGCCCGGCGCAGCAGCGCCATCGCGTCCACCCCGCGCGTCGCGGTGCGCACGAAGCCCATGGCCGCCGACAGCACGAACCGGTGGCCCGCCAGGTGCACCGGCTCGGCCAGCTCCGCCTCGATCGCCCCGGCCAGCGACGGGATGCCGGGCGTGCCGGGCGAGTCCTCGACCAGCACCGCGAACTCGTCGCCGCCGAGCCGCGCCACGGTCGCCGACTCCCCGGCCACCGCCGCGGTCAGCCGCCGGGCCACCGCCTTCAGCAGCTCGTCGCCCGCCTCGTAGCCCAGGCCGTCGTTGACCACGCCCACGCCGTGCACGCCCAGGTAGCACAGGGTGACCGTGCCCGGCCGGCCGAGCACGCGCTCCAGCGTGGGCAGGAAGCCCTGCCGGTTCGGCAGGCCGGTCAGCACGTCGTGCAGCGCCTGGTGGCGCAGGTACTCGCGCAGCACCCGCTGCTCGGTGGTGTCCTCGACGACCGCGACGTGGTACTTGGGGCGGCCGTCGGCGTCGCGCACCACCGACAGGGCCACGTTCGTCCACATGGGATCGCCGTTCGGGCCGGTGAACCGCCGCTCGGCGCGGAGGGTGTCGTCCTCCGAGCGGAGCACCCGCGCCTGGTCCGCGCGCAGCGCCGCCAGGTCCTCGGGGGTGAACAGCGCCGACGGGCGGTGGCGCCCGTCCCGCGCGGCCTCGCCGGACCGCCGCTCCTCGACGTGCCGGTCGCCGGTGTCCTGCCCGGGGGTGTCCTGCCCAAAGGTGTCCTGCACTGTCGAGGCGTCGTGCTCGCCGGTGTCGTGGTGGGCGGTGTCGTGGTGGGCGGCGACGTGCCGGGCGCCGGCGGGGCGCGGTTCCCCCACCGGGCCCTCCTCCGGGGCGAGCATGGTGACCAGCGCCGGGTTGGCCTCCACCACCGCGCCGTCCGCGTCGAAGATCGCGATGCCCGCCGCGGAGCTGGTGAACACCTGCCGGAACCGCGCTTCGCTGTCGTGCAGGTCGTCCCGGGCCCGCTCCAGCGCCCGCAGCAGCGACGACCGCACCTGCTCCTGCTCGGTGAAGACCTGCCCGCGCGCGGCGCCCGCGTACCCGGCGGCGACCGCGCCGAGCAGCGTGATCACCCGGTCCGCGGGCGCGTCGGCCAGGTCGGGCAGCAGGCGGCCGAGCACCTCGATCGTGCGCTGGAGGCAGTGCGGGCCGGTGAACTCCGCCGTCGCCAGCCACGCGCCGACGGCGGCGCCGCCGTCGGGGTCGAACGGGGTGGCGCCGAGCAGCCGGACCAGCAGCGCCAGGTGACCTCCGAGGTGCTCGCGGATCCTCGACCGCGCCACCGGCGCGCACGCGGTCCCGGTCAGCGCCCTGGCCCACACCTCGGCCGGGTCCGGGCGCGCGGGGCCGTCCGGGGGAGCGCTGCCCCCGGTGCGGTCGGGTCCACCGGGCTCGGTCATCGTCGGGCGCGGGTTCGGCCGGCCGGTGCCGGGGCGCTCAGGGCTCGCGGCCGACGACGGCGCACGGGTTCGCCGCCCCCGGCCCGCCAGGGGACCAGTCAGCTCGCTCGACCACGGTGCCCCTCTCGGGTGGTGGTGGGACCATCGGCCAAATGCGCCGGCCCGGCCACCCTACTGGGAAAGGAGATCCGCCGAACGGGTTAGAAACCCCTGTCACCCTTTCGGGGATGATATTGGGCGGAAACGCAGGAGCGACAACGCATTCCGGCATTCGAACGCGTCGTCGCGGGCGGGCAGGGCGCCCGTGACGGCGTTATACGCAAACCCAGTCGGTCACCACGGTCGTGCCGCCCACCTCGCACCGGAACCGCACCGGTCCCCGGGGCGGCGGCCCGAGCAGGAACATGCCCAGCTCGTCCAGCTCCGACTCCTCGACCGGCCCGGCCGCGGTCAGCAGCTCCACCCGACCCGGCCGCGCGGGCAGCACCTGGCCCGCCACGCCCGCCTCGGTCACCTCCACCTGCACGGAGACGCCCTCCGCGTCGAACACGAGCTGCCGCGCGGTCGACGTGGCCCGCGCCCGCGCCGCCAGCTCCGCGTCCATGGTCGAGTCGTAGCTCGTCAGCGCCGTCAGCTCGGCGTCGACCGTGCGCCACGCGTACGCCGCGCGGGCCGCCTCCACGACGTGCGCGGGCACGTCCCGCTCCTCGGCCATGGCCGCCGCCAGGTCGCGCAGCAGCCCCTCATCGTTTTCCCACCCCGGATCGCCCTTCAGCACCGAGCACACCTCCTCCTTCGACCCGCCTCGGCTTGAACAGGCGGAACACGGCGGGAGTCTTCCGCAGCCTGTCCAGGCACCTGCTCCGGGTGGGCCCGATGCTGCCGACCGGCATGCCCAGGCGCTCGCCGACCGACGAGTAGCTCGGCGGTGGGTCGGCCATCAGCGCGGTCAGCAGCTCCCGGCAGTGCTCGGGCAGCGCGCGGAACCCGTCGCGCAGCGCTTGGAGCCGCTGCGCGGTCTCCAGCTCCTCGTCCAGTTCGGCCTCCGCGTCCACCGGGCTCGCCGGCTCCTCCTCGGACTGCGGGTCGAACGGCTGGAGGCGCTGCTGCATCCGCAGCATCCGCAGGCACTCGTTGCGGGTGGTGGTGGCGATCCACCCGGGCAGCGCGTCGGCGTCCCGCAGCCTGCCGATCTGCTCGACCAGCCGCAGCCACACCGTCTGGTTCACGTCCGCCGCGTCCGCCGGCCGCAGCCGGTGCCGGTGGATCACCGACACCACCAGCGGCGTGAAGCGGGCCACGATCTCGTGCCACGCACGCTGGTCGCCGTCCGCCGCCGCGCCCACCAGCGCGGCGATCGGGGCTGGGGTCACGTCCCCTCCTCGGGTCCCGGGGGTGCTCCACCACCGACCGGGCACGCGCCGCCGCGGACCCCGGCCGGGTCTCGGACTTCAGGTTCGTCGCTGCCACACACTACGGAGACCGGACACGGCCGTCAGATACAACGACCACCCTCTCGGGTGAGGCCGGTCGGCCCTATTCGACGAAGACGCCGTAGCCGGGGAAGAACTCGGGCCGCCCGACGAGGAGCTGGTCCCGGGCGGCGGCGGCCGACACGCCCGACTGGGTCATCGTCGCCGCGATCCGCCCGGCCACGTGCGGCGCGGCGAACGAGGTGCCCAGCCAGTAGGCGAACCGGTCGTAGACCTCGTCCGGGTAACCCGGCAGCACCCACCGGCCCTTGAGGAACGTGCTGGTCCGGTTGCCGACCGCGCACGCGTCCACCCAGTGCCCGTGGTTGGAGTAGCAGGCGGGGGTCCGCGTGCCGTCGCGCTCCTCGGCGACCGCCGCCACCGCCGTCACGCCCGGCAGCGCGGCGGGCCAGCTCGGCCGGGCCGTGCCCTGGTTGCCGGCGGAGGCGACCACCACGACCCCGGCGGGCAGCGCCGCGACCGCCCGGCGGACCGGCTCGGACGCCACGTCGCCCTGGGTGAAGCAGCCCATCGAGGCGTTGACGACGTGCACCCGCTCGTCGAACGACGACAGCGCCCGGGCGAAGTCCTCCTCGGTGCCCAGGCCGAACTGGTCGAGCGCCTTCTCCGGGTCGAACCGCACACCCGGCGCGGCCTGCCGCACCACGCCCGCCACGAACGTGCCGTGACCGCCCTCCACCGCGAACACGTCGCCGCCGGAGTAGGCGGGGTCCACCTCCTCGGGCCTGGGCAGGAACGCGTTGCCCAGCCACGCCGGGTGGTCGACGCCCGCCGCCTGCGAGATGCCCGTGTCCACGATGCCGACGGTCACGCCCTTGCCCAGGCCCGCATCACCCGGCGCCGGCGCGGGGATCGGGCCGGCCACGCGCGGCGGCTGACCCGGGTGGCCGTGCATGTTGCCGCCGTGCCCGAACAGCACGTGGTGCGGCTGCACCACGGGGGTGCGCTCGCCCGGCCACTGCTGCGGGTCGCGCAGCAGCCGCACGACGTCGGGGACGTCCCCGGCGTTGCGCGGCGGCAGCACCAGCCGCGCCATGCCCGCGAAGTCCCGGCCGCGCTCGCTGCCGATGTTGTTCTGCGCCAACTTCCGGGCGACCCGGTCGACGTCCTCCGGGATGGTGAGCAGCTCCCGCGCCACGTACACGAATTCGCGGCCGCGCTCCGGGTGCAGGAGGAAGTCCTTGTGCTCACTGATCGCCTGGTCGAACGCCCTGAGGTAAAGCGCCGCGCGATCGGAAGGTTGGGACACCACGGCCTCACAACGGCGTAGAAGGGGTGTGGTGCGAGCTTTGATCAAGCTACCACAGGGTTCCTGGTAATAAGGTGGTCCTCGTGGCCGGTGAAACCGCCGCCGCAGCGCTGGAAGCCCGGCAGCGGGACCCGCACGCGGCGATCGAGATCGGCCGCTCGGCACTGCGGGCGGCGCGGGCGGCGGGCGACGCGGAGGAGGCGTCGACCGCCGAACGGGCGATCGGCCTCTCCCTGCGGGAGCTGCACGACTTCGACGGCGCGCTGCGGCACCTGCGCCACGCGGTGCGGACCGCCGAACGGGCGGGCTCGGCGCGACTGGCGGCGCTGGCCCGGGTGAGCCTGGCGTTCGTGCTGTCCAACACCGGCCGGCACGCGCAGGCGCTGCGCGCGGTCAACGCGGCGCTGGAGGAGCTGGACGGCGGGGACGCCGACATCGCCCGGATGCAGCGCGGCCTGGTGCTGCACTACCTGTGCCGGTACGACGAGGCCCGGCGCGAGTACAACCGGTCCATCGAGGCGGCCCGCCGCACCGGCGACAAGCTCGGCGAGGCCCGCGCCCGCAACAACCGGGGCCTGCTGCGCGCCTACACGGGCGGCCTGCGCGCCGCCGACGAGGACTTCGACCGCGCCGCCGCCCTCTACCGCGAGCTGGACCTGGAGCTGGCGGTGGCCGACGTGCGGTGGAACGCGGGCATCTCCGCGTCCCGGGCGGGCGACGTGCCCCGCGCGCTGACCATGTTCGCCGAGGCCGAGCGCGAGTACCGGCGGCTGGAGGTGCCCCGCCCGGCGCTGCTGATCAACCGGCTGGAGCTGCTGGTGTCCGTGCCCCTGCTGGAGGAGGCGCGGGCGGCGGCCGACCGGGCGCTGGAGGAACTGGGCGACGACCTGGTGCTGGCCCGCTCGGAGGCGATGTTCTACCGGGCCCGCGTCGCCCTGCTGGAGGGCGACCTGGACCGGGCCGTGGAGCTGGCGGTGGCCGCGCGGCGCGGGTTCCGGCGCGAGAAGCGCGAGGTGTGGGAGGCGGGCGCCCGGCACGTGGAGCTGCGCGCGGCCTACCTGAGCGGGCGGCGCGACCGGGCCCTGGTGTCCGCGCTCGCGCGGGTCGCGTCCCGGCTCGACGCCCTGGGCTGGCGGATGGCGGGCCTGGAGGCCCGGGTCGACGCGGCGCTCGTGGCCCGGGACCTCGGCGACCGGCGGCGCGCCGTGGCGGAGCTGGTGGTGGCGGGCGCGGCCCGGCGCGGCGGCGGCCCGGCCGCGCACCGCGTGCAGGGCTGGTACGCCGAGGCGCTGCGGCGCGACCTGGAGGGCAACGCGCGGGGCGCGCAGATCGCCCTGCGGCGCGGCCTGCGGCTGCTGGACGAGTACCGGGTGTCGCTGGGCGCGGCGGAGCTGCGCGCCCTGAGCGGCGCCCAGGGCAAGGCGCTGGCGCTGGAAGGGCTGCGCGCGGCCGTGGCGTCCGGGCACGCCGCCCGGGTCCTGTCGTGGGCGGAGGCGTGGCGGGCCGGCGCGCTGCGCATGACCCCCGCCCGACCGCCCGAGGACTCCGGCCTGGCCGACGCCCTGGCGGAGCTGCGCGCCGTGACCGCCGACCTGGAGGCGGCGCTGCTGGAGGGCAGGCCCGCGGCGGCCCTGCGGCAGCGGCAGGTGCGCGGCGAGCAGCGCGTGCGCGACCTGACCCGGCAGACCAGCGGCGGCGGCGCCGTGTCCACCCCGCCCGACGTCCGCGACCTGGCCCACGCGCTCGGCCCGGCGGCCCTGGTGGAGTACATCGACCACGACGGCGCGCTGCTGGCCGTGGTGGTGGCGGGCGGGCGCGCCTCCCTGCACCACCTGGGCCGGCTCGACGGCGCCCTGCGCGAGGTCCGGCTCCTGCGCTTCGCCCTGCACCGCCTGGTGACCCTGCCCGAGCACGTGGACCGCTCGGCCGTCCGGGCGGGCGCCGACCACGCGGCCGGCCTGCTGGAGGCCCGCCTGCTCGCACCGCTGCGCCGCCGCCTGGGCACCCGCCCCCTCGTGCTGGCGCCCACCGGCCTGCTCGGCGGCCTGCCCTGGTCCGCCCTGCCGGGCTGCCGGGGCCGCTCGGTCGTGGTGGCGCCCTCGGCCACCGTCTGGCTCCGCGCCTCCACCGCGCCCCTGCCGCCCCACCTCCCCGACGGCACCGCACCCGACCGGCTCCTGGCAGTCGGTTCGGGCGCGACCGGCCCGGACCGATCGGTGGGGCGGAGCCGGGCGACCGGACCGGCCTGGACCGCCGGCGCAGCCCGGACCGCCGGCCCGCGCCAGGCAGCAGGCCCGGGTCGTGCAGCGGACCCGGGCCGGACAGCCGACGCGGGTCGGGATCGAACAGCGGACCCGGGTTGGACAGCGGACCCGGACCGGGTCGCCGGATCGGGCAGGGCGGTCCTGGCGGCAGGCCCGAGGCTGCCCGCCGCACCTGCCGAGATCGCCGAGATCGCCGCGATCACCCCGTTGACCGGCGGCCGGGCGTCGGTGCTGGTCGGGGCGGACGCCACGGTCGACGCCGTGGCCGCCGCGATGGACGGCGCACCGCTGGCGCACGTGGCCGCGCACGGCTCGTTCCGCGCCGACAACCCCCTGTTCTCCGCCCTGGAACTGGCCGACGGCCCCCTCACCGTCTACGACCTGGAACGCCTGCGCACCCCACCGGCCCGGGTGGTCCTGTCCGCCTGTGACTCGGGCCTCTCGGCGGTCCGCCCGGGCGACGAGCTGATGGGCTTCACCGCCGCCCTCCTCGGCCTGGGCACGCGCACCCTCATCGCCCCGGTCGTCCCCGTCCCCGCCGAGGTGACCACCTCCCTGATGGTCGACCTGCACCGCCGGCTGAGCGCCGGCGAACCACCCTCCGAGGCCCTGGCCAACGCCCAGGAGGCCCACCGAGAGTCCGGCGACGCCGCCTACGCCGCGGGCGCCGGCTTCCTCTGCTTCGGCGCCTGACCCCCGTGCGTGTCCTCCACTCGGACACCGCGAGTCGTACGTTCAGGACGCGCGAGTCGTACGTCCGAGGCGCGCGAGTCGTACGTTCAGGACCGTCGTGTCGTACGCCCGGGGCGGGTGAGTTCCGGGTTCGGGCGCGTTCCGGCCGCTAGGTTGGGCGGGTGGACGCACGCGAGATGCTGGCCGTGGCGGTGGAGGAAGCTCGCGCGGGCCTGGCCGAGGGCGGCATACCGATCGGCGCGGCGCTGTTCTCCGCGGACGGCGAGCTGCTCGGCCGCGGCCGCAACCGGCGGGTGCAGGACGGCGACGCCTCGACCCACGCCGAGACCGCCGCGTTCCGCGCCGCGGGCCGCCGGGCGGGCTACCGCGGCACCGTCATGGTCACCACGCTGTCACCCTGCTGGTACTGCAGCGGCCTCGTTCGCCAGTTCGGCATCCCCCACGTGGTGATCGGCGAAGCCCGGACCTTCCACGGCGGTCACGACTGGCTGGCCGAGCACGGTGTGCGGATCACCCTCCTGGACGACCCGGGATGCGTGGCGATGATGACGGGGTTCATCGCGGCCGAGCCCGAGCTGTGGTTCGAGGACATCGGCCAGGATTAACGCGGAGCGTCGCGTTGGGACACAATCCCGACACGGACCGCTGTCAAGATCAACGGGCATGGAAACCAGGTACGTGGACGACTGCCTCGTCCTCGACGAGGACGTGGTGGCCGTGGAAGTGCCCGCGAGCTGGGGCGCCGAGGTGAGCCACCAGCTCCGCTTCACCGGCCCCCTCGGACCGATCCTGGCGATCCCCGGCCCCCGGCTGAGATGGTTGTTCCTCGCCGAACCGGACGTCGGGCCCGAACCGCCCTACGTCCTGCCGCCGGACGCCCGGTACTGGCGCGGACCCCGGCGCATCCCCGCGCGGGAGTCCCGTTGGGTGGTGCCCCCGGCGGGCGCACTGCCCCCGGTGGGGGCGGTGCGCTGCGCCATCAGGACCGTCCGCCGGTTCCCCTAGAACCGGCCCAACGCGTCGTCGAGCGACTCGACCACGGTGAAGACCGAGTCCAACCCGGTCGCCTGGATGGGGCGCAGGGTCGCCCGGCTCGTGGCCACGAGCACCAGCGACACGCCCAAGGCGGACGCCCGTTGGTTGCCCACGACCAACGACTCCAGGCCGGCGGAGCCCAGGAACCGCACTCCGCCGAGGTCGACGACCACACCTCGCACGCCTTCGACCAGGTGCTCCTTCAGCGGCCTGGCCAGCTCGTCCGCGCTGCTCGTGTCCAACTCGCCCGACACGTGCAGCACCACCACGCCGTCCGCCGGTCGGTCGACCCGCACGGAAGCGAGCGTCGCCGCGGGTTCTGGCACGCTCGTTCTCCTCTCGTTCAACGCCGCCCGGTGCGGCGCGTACTCCACGGTAATCCCTAACGGGCGTCGTCGACCGTCTCGGCCATCACCACGTCCACCAGCTCGCGCGCGTCGGGCGAGGCGCCGAACGCGCGCCGCTGCCTGGCCGCACCGCTGCCGTGACCGCGCAACCACTCCAAGTGACCTTCCACGGTGCCCAGCGCGTCCGCGTCCCGCAACGCGGCCCCGCACCACTGCGCCAGCTCCAGGGCCAGCTCACGGGCCGGGACGAGGTGTCCGGTGCGGGGGTCGACGGCCAGCCCGTCCACGCCGTCGCGCGACGCGCGCCAGTAAGCGGCCTTCAACAGCACGTCGCTCACCGGCTCGGCGTCCGCGGAGTCGGCCGCGGTCCGGGCGAAAGCCCTGATCAGCTCGGCGATGACCACGACCTCGCGGGCCGTCATCGGGAGGTCTGTGACCCGCACCTCGACCGTCGGGTGGTTCTCGGACGGCCGGACGTCCCAGTAGACCATGCCGCTGTCCAGCAGCACCTCGGTCGCCTCCAGGGCGCCGACCACCCGGTCGTACTCCTCGGCCGACGCCAGGTGCGGCGGGGGACCGCTGATCGGCCAGCGCGACCACACGATCGAGCGCCAACTCGCGTACCCGGTGTCCTCGGCCTGCTCGATCGGCGAGTTCACGCTCAGCGCGAGCAGCGTCGGCAGCCACGGCCGGAGGGCGTTGCCGATGCGCACCGCGGTGTCCCGGTCGGGCACGCCCACGTGGACGTGCATCCCGCACACGCCGGAGCCGCCGATCATCTTGCGGTGCGAGTACTCCATCAGCCGGTAGCGGGGGTCGTCCGTGCCCGGCGGCGGACCTGCCGTGCCGATCGGCGGCACCGACGAGGCCAGCAACCGGCAGCCCGCCGCGTGCGCGGCCTTCGCCAGGTGCGTGCGGCCGAGCAGGACCTGCTCGAACAACTGGTCGGTCGACTCGCACACCGGCGTGGCGACCTCGATCTGGAACGGCGTCAGTTCCCGCTGCACGTCCAAGCGCGCCCCCGCGTGCTGCTGGACGGACTCGGCCAGCGGAACGGGACGGCGTGAGTCGGGGTCGACGAGCAGGAACTCCTGCTCGACGCCGACGGTCCACGGCTGCCTCATGACCGCACCCATACCCAATCGGTGCATGATCCAACCATCGTGTTTGGCGTGGGGCCGGTTGGGAACCTGCGCGGGGGTGAGACTCCGTCGCAGCGACCCCAACGGGCCCGGCTGGCACCGCCGTGCGCGGGGCCGCGGGTTCAGCTACACCGACGCCTCCGGCGCGCCCCTGGACGCCGAGTCGGTCGAACGGGTGAAGGCCCTGGTGATCCCGCCGGCCTGGCGGGACGTGTGGGTCTGCCCCCACCCGAACAGGCACATCCAGGCGGTCGGCACGGACTCGGCCGGCCGGCGGCAGTACCTCTACCACGAGAAGTGGCGGCAGGACCGGGACGAGGAGAAGCACGACAGGGTGCTGGACCTGGTGCCCGCGCTGCCGGCGTTCCGCGAGGAGGTCGCCCGGGAGCTGCGCGGGCGGGGCCGCTCCCGGCGGCGGGTGCTGGCCGTGGCGTTGACCGTGCTGGACCAGGGGGTGTTCCGGGTCGGGGGCGAGACGTACGCGGCGGACAACGGGACGCACGGGGTGGCGACGCTGCTGTGCTCGCACGTGGCGGTGCGCGGGTCCACTGTGGACTTCTGCTACCCGGCGAAGGGCGGGATCCAGTTCACCACGGAGGTGGTGGACGCGGGGTTGGCGCGGGCGGTGAAGTCGTTGCTGCGGGGGCGGGAGGGGTCCGGGGCCGGATCTGGGCCTGGGTCTGATTCGGGCCCCGGTGAGAGGCTGCTCGTGGACGACGGCGGGTACGAGATCGGGTCGGACGACATCAACCAGCGGTTCAAGGAGCTGGTCGGTGACGAGTTCTCGGTGAAGGACCTGCGGACGTGGCACGCGACGGTGCTCGCGGCGGCGGCGTTCGCGCGGGAGGGGACGCCGGGGACGAAGAGCGGGGTGAAGCGGGTGGAGGCGGCGGTGATGCGGGAGGTGTCGGAGCACCTCGGGAACACGCCGGCGGTCGCCCGGAAGTCGTACGTCGACCCGAGGGTGGTGAACCTCTGGCGGCGCGGGGTGGTGATCAAGCCGAGGTCGGCCGACCGTGAGACAGTGGAGCGGGCCGTGGTGCGGTTGCTGCGGACGAAGGGGAAGAGGTAGGGGGACCGGCTACACGATCGGGTGATCATCGGCCGGATGATGTACGAAAACCGGGGTTCGCGACTCGGTTGAACATGAGGAACCGCGCGAACCACCAGACGCCCCGCTGGGAGGGGCACCACAACAATCCCGGCCCCGGCTCCCAGCCCCCAGCCCCTCGGTCCGGGCCCCATCCCAGCCCTGACCCCGGCCCCGGCCCAACGCGACTTGGCAGCCCAATGCAGCTTGGCCCAGCCTGCTCGGCTCGGCTCGGCTCCGGACCGGCCCGACCCGGCCTGGTCCGGCCTGCCCTGGTCCGGCCTGCCCTGGTCCGGCCTGCCCTGGTCCGGCCTGCCCTGGTCCGGCCTGCCCTGGTCCGGCCTGCCCTGGCCCGACCGGCTCTGGCCCGACCGGCTCTGGCCTGCCCTTGGCCTGGCCGAGCCTGCCAGCCCGGTCCAGCACAGAGGTGGCCAGGCCCGCACGGCGCATCGATGGCAGATGGGCGAGCTGACGCGGGCTGGTGGCAGGGTGTGGCGGCGGAAGGCCGGCGGTGGGGCGTGGCGCGGTGGGTGGAGCGTGGCGGTGAGGGCCGGCAGGGCCTGCGGTGTGGCTGCGGACGGTAGGTGAGGGGGTCGGTGGCGGGGCTGGGTGAGGTGACCGGGGGCGGAGTAGTGGTCAGCCCTTGAGCAGCGCCCCGACGTCCTCGTGCAGGCGGATCGCGCCGCCCACCAGGACGATGTCCGCCTCGCAGGTGACCGCCCGCAGCGGCAGGAGTTCGTCGGCTCGGTGTTCGCCCACCAGGTGCGACCCCGCCAGCACGTCGGTCAGGAGGAGGGTGTCCACGGTGCCCTCTTCGAGCGCCCGTGAGACCGCGTCCAGGCCGTGCACCGCTCGCCCGGTCAGTCGGGTCGACTCGTCGCGGAAGCGTTCGACCACCGCTCGGCGCGCGTCCTGGTTGGCCCGGCCCGCCAGGTGGAGGACCGCCCGGTCCGGCGGGCCCTCGACCTCCACCACCAGGTGGTGGTACCGGCTGGGCAGCGCCACGCGCAGTGAACGGCGGCCGGCCAGTGGGCCCGCCAGCACGAGCAGCGGGGCGCCCAGGCGGTCCACGAGGGAGGTCGCCTCCTGGGCCACGTCGGCCAGTTCCGTCGCGTCCAGGCGGTGGTCCGGGCGGCGCGCGCCGACCGTCGCGACGGCCACCGGTCGGCCGCTCGGGTCGACGCCGCGCAGGTCCACGCCGTGGTCGTTCACCTGGACGACGACGTGCGGGAGCAGCGGTTCGGACAGGTCCGCCAGCGGCAGGAGGTAGGGCAGTTCGCTGTACCGCGCGGTGTACCCCGTGGGCGGCACGGGCACGTACCGGTCCACCAGCACCCGCCCGCCGCCGACCACCAGGCCGCGACCCGCCATGCCTCGCGGGGTCATGCCGCTCATGATCGCGTTGTGCGCCAGCGCCACCAGGTACGGGTCGGCGGATTGGGCCTGGAGCTGGTCCCGCATCGCGCGCCAGCGCAGTTCGACGTGGTCGCCCACGTCGAGGAACACGGAGACGAACGGCCCCTCGATCCCGACCACGTCGTGCAGACTCGCGGTGTCCATGGGTCCTCCCGGTTCGGGTCAACCGTGAAGTACCCGGAAGTGGCTTAAGGCAACCGTTCGTCACGATTCAGGGCGGTTGCTGTCACCGCTCTGGATGATCATTCCCACTGTCGAGGCCACTCTCGGAGCCGCTGTCGGAGCCGCTGTCGAAACCACTGTCGGAGCCGTCCGGACAACTGCCGCCACCGGGGAGGCGGAGGGGCAGCGGAGAGGGGGAGAGACAGAGGGAGAGGCGGAGGCGGGGAGGGGGGAGGCAGAGGGGAAGGGCTGCGGTCAGGGCAGGCGTCCGGTCGACCGCGTGCGCTGCTCGCACCACGCGCAACTCGCGGCCACGGCCACGGACGCGAAGCCGATCAACAGGTGTGCCGCGTTGCCGACCACGCCGGCGTCCATCGCCGAGCCGACCTCGGCCGACTGGCCCGTGCCGTCCGCTTCGCCCACGCCGAACGCGAACACCACCAGGAACACCACGGCCATCAGTGAACCCACCGGGCGGGACGCGCGCATCGACGTCGCGGAGGCGCCGATGGCCACGCCCGTCACCACGTGCAGCACGCCCAGCGGCGGCCGGCCGGCCACGAAGTCGACCACGCCCCACAGGACGAGCAGCACGCCGAGCGCCAGGGCCGACCGCTGCGGCCAGCACAGGTTCGCCACCACCGCGACCAACCCCTCTCCACCCGTCGGCCGACCGTCGCCGCCCGCTTCAATCGTCGAGCAGGTCGCGCAGCCGCGCCAGGGATCGGCTCAACAATCGCGACACGTGCATCTGCGACACGCCCACCGAGTCGGCGATCTGGCTCTGCGTCATGTTCCGGTAGAACCGCAGCACCACGATCCGCCGCTCCCGCTTGGGCAGCCCGCGCAGCATGGGGTCGAGGGCGTGCTGCAGCTCCACGACCTCCAGCGCCGGGTCGTCGAACGCCAGCCCCTCGGAGTCGGCCAGCCCGTCGTCCAGGGACAGCAGGTGGTGGGCCGACGCCGCGTGCAGCCCCTCGTACACCTCGTCCAGGGGCACGCCCAGGTGCCGCGCCACCTCGCTCGGCTTGGGCGTGCGCCCGGTGCGCCTGGCCAGCTCGACCCGCGCGCCGTCGATCGCCGTGCACAGCTCCTTCAACCTGCGGGGCACGCGCACCGCCCACCCCTGGTCGCGCAGGTACCGCCGCACCTCGCCGGTGATGGTGGGCACCGCGAACGCCAGGAAGTCGATGCCGCGGGACGGGTCGAACCGGTCCACCGCGTTGATCAGCCCGACCGCGGCCACCTGCCGCAGGTCCTCCACCGACTCGCCGCGCTCGGCGAACCGGTCGGCGATGTGCCTGGCCATCGGCAGGTGCTCGGTGACCAGCCGGTCCCGCAGCTGCTGGTGCCTCACCCCGTCCGACGTGGCCATCTCGTGGAACATCGGCTGGTAGTCGACAGCGTTCATGCCCGGCACCTCAGCTCCACCCGCAAGTGGCCGTCTCCCTCCACCCAGGTGGCCACCGCGTCGGTCACGGAACTGACGACCCGCCAGTACAACGAGTCGTGGTCGGGCACGGTGACGGCCGATGAGCGGACCTGTGCGCGAAACCGAATCGAATCACCTTCTCGGGCGAACCCGCACAGCAGTTGCGCACCGCTCTTCGCGCGGGCGATCAGCGCGGTGCACGCCTCGTCCACGGCGATCACGAGGTCGATCGCGAGTTCCGGGGTGGAGCGGGCCACCGCCTTCGCGACCGCGCGGACCGTCGAGAGGTGCGCCGGCCGCGCCGCCACCCTCAGCTCCACCTCCGGGCCGTCCATGAGTGGCGAACGCTCCTCTCGTTCCAGGTGCGGGGGGCATACCCGCGCACCTGGGGCGTTACACCAGTCCACACAGGACTGAGCAACAGAATCGTGAAAGTCGAACAGGCGGTGGGAGGCTTCATCACGGTTTGCGAACAGCGGTAGGTAACGCTGTGATCGGGACCATACTGACCGCCTCCCCACGCCAACCACACGGAGGCGCCGGTGCTGGAGGCGAACAACCTCGAAGTGGTCTACGACGACGTCGTGCTGGTGCTCCGCGGCGTCAGCCTGAAGGTCCCCGAGGGTCGGGTCGTGGCGCTGCTCGGCGCCAACGGAGCGGGCAAGACCACCCTGCTGCGCGCCCTGTCCGGCCTGCTGGGCGTGCACGAGGGCAAGGTCACCCGCGGGCGCGTCACGCTGGACGGCGAACCGATCCACCGCGCGTCGCCCTCGCGCATCGCCGCGCTGGGCGTGAAGCAGGCGCTGGAGGGCAGGCGCGTGCTGGCCCAGCTCACCGTCGAGGAGAACCTGCGCGTCGGCGGGCACACCGCGCCGCGCGCGGTCAAGCGCAACCTGGAGCGCATGTACGAGCTGTTCCCGCGGCTGCGGGAGCGGCGCGGGCAGAGCGCCGGCTACCTGTCCGGCGGCGAGCAGCAGATGCTGTCGATCGGGCGGGCGCTCATGTCCGAGCCCCGCTACCTGCTGCTGGACGAGCCGAGCCTGGGCCTCGCGCCGCTGGTGGTCCAGCAGATCCGCGACCTCGTGGTGAAGATCAACGCCGACGGCACGACCGTGCTGCTGGTCGAGCAGAACGCCACCATGGCGCTGTCCATCGCCGACCACGGCTACGTGCTGGAGACCGGCAAGGTCGTGATGGACTCGCCCGCCGCCGCGCTGCTGGCCGACGAGGACGTGCGCGAGTTCTACCTGGGGCTGGGCGGCGAGGGCGCCGCGCGGTCGTTCCGGGACGTCAAGCACTACAAGCGGCGGAAGCGGTGGCTGTCGTGACCCCGAGCGCGAGACCCGTCCTGGAGTTCGAGGACGTGACGCTGGCCTTCGCCGGGGTCACCGCCATCGACGGGGTGTCGTTCCAGGTCGACCCCGGCGAGCTGTTCGCGATCATCGGCCCGAACGGCGCGGGCAAGACGTCGGTCTTCAACGTGCTCTCCGGCGTGTACCGGCCGCGCTCGGGGTCGGTCCGGTTCGAGGGTCGGGAGCTGCTGGGCGTGCGCCCGCACCGGATCGCCGCCCTGGGCATCGCCCGCACCTTCCAGAACGTCGAGCTGTTCGCCCACCTGAACGTGGTCGAGAACCTCATGCTCGGCCGCCACCACCACATGCGCTGCGGCGCGCTGTCGGCGTTCGCCTGGCTCGGCCGGGCGCGGCGCGAGGAGCTGGCCAACCGGGCGGCGGTGGAGGAGGTCGTCGACTTCCTGGAGCTGGCGGCGTGGCGGCGGACGCCCGTCGGGCTGTTGCCGTACGGGGTGCGCAAGCGCGTGGAGCTGGGGCGGGCGCTGGCCATGGAGCCGAAGGTGCTGCTGCTGGACGAGCCGGTCGCGGGCATGAACGCCGAGGAGACCGAGGACATGGCCCGGTTCGTGCTGGACGTCCGGGAGGAGCTGGGCATCGCGATCGTCCTGGTCGAGCACGACATGGGCCTGGTCATGGACCTCGCCGACCGGGTGCTGGTGCTCGACTTCGGCCGCCCCATCAGCACCGGCACGCCCGCCGAGGTGCAGCGCGACCCGGCCGTGGTCCGCGCCTACCTCGGCGAGGCACAGGCGCAGGCACAGCCACAGGCGCAGTCGCGAACGCAGGAGCAAGCGCAAACGCGGGCGCAGGCGCCGGACCGCCAAAGCACGGGAGGCGCCGCGTGATCACCACCGTCGTCACCCGCGTGCGCGACCGGGCGTCGGCCACCCCGGACGCGGTGGCCCTGCGCGCCAAGCGCCTGGGCATCTGGCAGGAAGTCACCTGGTCGGGCTACTGGGACCAGGCCGAGTTGGTCGGTCACGCCCTGCTCGCGCTCGGCGTCGACCCCGGCGACCGGGTCGCCGTGCACTCGGAGAACCGCCGCGAGTGGCTGTACGCGGACGTCGGCGCGGTGGCCGTGCGCGCCACCACCGTCGGCCTGTACCCGACCAGCCCGGCGAGCGAGGTCTCCTACCTGCTGTCCCACTCGGGCGCGCGGGTGCTCGTCGCCGAGGACCAGGAGCAGGTCGACAAGGTGCTGGCCGTGCTGGACTCGCTGCCCGACCTGGAGCACGTGGTCTACCTGGAGCCGCGCGGCGTCCGGGGCCGCTACACCGACCCCCGCCTGGTGCCCTGGGACGACTTCCTCGCCCTCGGCGCGCGGCACCGCGAGGAGCACCCGGACGCGGTCGCCCGCCGGATGCGCGCGGCCGAGCCGGACGACGTGATGACCCTCGTCTACACCTCCGGCACCACCGGCCCGCCCAAGGGGGCGATGCTCACCACCGCCAACGTCGAGTTCGCCCTCGCCGCGACCACCGGCGCCGCGTTCGCCTCCCCGCCCGCCTCGCCGCGCGACGTCACCCTGTCCTACCTGCCGCTGTGCCACGTGGCCGAGCGCGTCTTCACCACCTGGCTCAGCGCGGCGGCCGGCATCCAGGTGCACTTCGCCGAGTCGATCGAGACCGTGCAGGCCAACCTGCGGGAGGTGCAGCCGACCATCCTGTTCGGCGTGCCGCGCATCTGGGAGAAGGTGCTGGCGGCGGTCACGGTCGGCGCCGCGAACGCGTCCCCGGTCAAGCGCGTGACCACGCGGTTCTGGCTGCGGGTCGCCGACCGCGTCGGCGCCGAGCTGGTCCGCGCCGGCGGCCGGCACACCACCGCCACCCGCCTGCGGTACGCGGTGGGCTGGGTGTGCTGCTACCGGGCGCTGAAGACGCGCATCGGGATGCGGCACGTCCGCTACGCCGCGTCGGGCGCCGCGCCGATCTCGCCGGAGGTGCTGCGCTTCTTCATGGGCATCGGCGTGCCCGTGCACGAGGTGTACGGGATGACCGAGAACAGCGGCGTCGCCACCGGCAACCGGCCCGGCCGGGTCAGGCTCGGCACGGTCGGGGAGCCGCAGGCGGGCGTGGAGCTGCGGATCGCCGAGGACGGGGAGATCCAGACCCGTCACCCGGGCGTGTTCGCGGGCTACTGGCGCGACGAGGAGGCCACCCGGCGGGCGTTCACCGACGACGGCTGGCTGCGCACCGGCGACGTGGGCGAGTGGGTCGACGGCACGCACGTCCGGATCACCGACCGGATGAAGGACATCATCATCACGGCCGGCGGGAAGAACGTGGCGCCCTCCGAGGTCGAGAACGCCCTGAAGGCCTCTCCCTACATCAAGGAAGCCGTCGTGCTGGGCGACCGGCGCCCGTACCTGGTGGCGCTGATCGGCATCGAACCCGACACCGTCGGCCACTGGGCCGGGCGGCGCGGCATCACCTACACCACCTACCGCGACCTGGCGGAGAAGGACGAGGTGCGCGAGCTGGTGGGCGGGGTCGTGCGCGAGGTCAACGAGCGGTTCGCCGCCGTCGAGCAGGTGAAGAAGTTCCGGATGCTGCCGAAGGAGCTGGAGCACGAGGACGGCGAGCTGACCGCCACCCAGAAGGTGAAGCGGTCCGCGCTGGCCGAGGCCTACGGCGAGCTGGTGGACGACATGTACCTCAACGGGGGGCGGTCGTGAGCGAGTTCCTCCAGTCACTGGTCCGGGGCGTGGGCACCGGGTCGGTCTACGCCCTGCTCGCGCTGGGCTTCGTGATCATCCACAAGTCGACGCGGGTGATCAGCTTCGCGCAGCCCGCGTTCATGCTCGCGGGCGCGGTGCTGGTCGCCCACCTGTCGCCGGACGTCGGGTTCTTCCTGGCCGTGCCGGTGGCCGCGCTGGTCATCGCGGCGCTGGCGCTGGGCGTGGAGCGGACCGTGCTGCGGCCCATGATCGGCAAGCCGGTGTTCGTGGTCGCGATCATCACCATCGGCGTGGACGTGGTCGTGCGGGTGGTCGCCAACGCGTTCATCGGCCTGGACGTGCTGCCGGTGGGCGACCCGTGGGGCCTGGCCACGGTGTCGCTGCTGGGCGTCGAGGTGCAGCAGCGGTACCTGGTGATGTTCGCGACGACGGTGGCCGTGGTGGTCGTGCTGTTCGCGTTCTTCCGGTTCTCCCGGACCGGCCTGGCCATGCGGGCGGTCGCCCACGACCAGGAGGTCGCGCTGGCCCAGGGCATCCGGGTCGGGTCGGTGTTCGCGCTGTCGTGGGCGCTCGCGGGCGGGCTGGCGGCGCTGGCCGGGGTGTTCGTGGCCACCGGCGCGGGCGTGGACCAGCAGCTGTGGGTGGTGGCGCTCAAGGCGCTGCCCGCGGTCATCCTCGGCGGCCTGGACTCGCTGGGCGGCGCGGTGGTCGGCGGGCTGGCGGTCGGGGTGGTGGAGTCGCTGGTCGGCACCTACCAGGGTGACGTCGCGCCGTGGCTCGGGCCGAACTTCGCGCTGGTCGCGCCGTACGCGCTGATGCTGGTGGTGCTCCTGGTGCGACCGCACGGCCTGTTCGGCGCCAAGGAGGTGGAGCGGCTGTGAAGGGTCGTCCGGAGCTGTACACCTCCTACGCGCAGGACACCGCGTTCCTGAACACGCGGCCCAAGCGGGCCTGGACCGGCGCGCTGGTGGCGTTCGCGCTGCTGGTGCCGTTCCTGGTCACCGACGACCTGCTGGTGCTGCTGGCCACCGGGTTCGTCGCGGCCATCGGCGCGATCGGGCTGAACATCGTCACCGGCTACGCCGGGCAGGTGTCGCTGGGGCACGCGTTCTTCCTGGCCATCGGCGCGTACACGGGCGCGGCGCTGTCCGGCGACCCCGACGGCCGGGTGATCGGGTTCGGCGTGACCTCGCTGCCCGTGTGGCTGCTGGCGTCCGGGCTGGTGGCGGGGCTGGCGGGGCTGCTCGTGGCGCCGCTGGCGGTGCGGCTGCGCGGCCTGTACCTGGCGATCGTGACGCTGGGGCTGGTGTTCCTCGGCGAGCACGTGTTCCGGGAGTGGACGTCGCTGACCGGCGGCCCCGGCATCGGCCGGCCCGCGGCGGTGCCCGAGCTGTTCGGGGTGCGGCTGGACCGGCCCTCGGCGTGGTTCACCGGGCCGCAGCAGCTGTACCTGCTGATGTTCGTGTTGCTGGTGGTGTTCGGGGTGCTCGCGCGCAACCTGGTGCGGTCGCGGGTCGGGCGGGCGTTCGCGGCGGTGCGCGACCGGGACCTCGCGGCGGCGGTGATCGGCGTCGACCCGACCCGGTACAAGGTGCTGGCGTTCGCGGTCTCGTCGTTCTACGCCGGGGTGGCGGGCTCGCTGCTGTTCGCGGTGAACGGGTTCTTCGACCCGGGCTCGTTCGGGCTGCTGCTGTCGGTGCAGTACATCGCCATGGTCCTGATCGGCGGCGCGGGCACCATCTCCGGGGCGATCATGGGCGCCCTGTTCATCACGCTGCTGCCGCGCGTCACCCGGGAGCTGCCCGAGGTGCTGCCGTTCATCAGCGCCGACGCGACCGGCGCGGTGACCGTGTTCCAGGTCGAGGCGGTGCTGTACGGGCTGCTGATCGTGGTGTTCCTGATCGTCGAGCCGCGCGGCCTGGTCGGGATCTGGGCACGGGTCCGCAACTACTGGCGCACGTGGCCTTTCTCGTACTGAACTCCTGCGATTCCTCGCGTCGAAGGGTGGATGTGATGGTTGGGCCCCAAGCAGTCGGGAACGGGCGCAGAGCGGTGCTCGCGCTCCTGTCGGTGGTGGCGCTGGCCGCGGTGGCCTGCCGCGGCGGTGACGGCGCGGCGCCGGCCGAGGACGAGAGCGGCACCAAGGTCGACTTCGGGGTGACCCGGGAGCCGTGCCCGGACACCGGGCACCCCGACCGCGGCTGCATCTACCTGGGCACCATCTCCGACCTGACCGAGGGGCCGTTCAAGGCCCTGGCCACGTCGATCGTCGACGCGCAGAAGGCGTTCTGGAAGCGGGTCAACGACCAGGGCGGCATCGGCGGCTACGACGTCGACATGACCACGCACATCGCCGACAACAAGTACAACCCGCAGATCCACAACCAGGTCTACCAGGAGATGAAGGGCGACGTCCTGGCGCTGACCCAGACCCTGGGCTCCCCGACCACCGCCGCCATCCTGCCCGACCTGGAGAACACGCGAATGGTGAGCGTGCCCGCGTCGTGGACGTCGCTGTGGGGCTTCGAGGAGGTCGTGCTGGAGTCCGGCGCGAACTACTGCGTGGAGTCGATGAACGCGGTCGACTTCGCGGCGGACGACCTGGGGGCCAAGAGCGTGATGGCCGTGCACTTCCAGGGCGACTACGGCGACGACGCCGCCGCGGGCGCGAAGCTGGCCGCGGAGGGGCGCGGGTTGAGCTTCTCCAGCACCGTCACCCAGAGCGGGCAGGACAACCAGGGCGGCGCGATCGACGCGATCGTGTCGGCCAAGCCGGACGTGGTGGTCCTGACCGTCGGCCCGACCGACGCGGCGGTGATCGTCGGGCAGACCGCGGCCCGCGGCTTCACCGGCAAGTTCATCGGCACCTCGCCGACGTGGAACCAGGGCCTGCTGGCCAGCCCGGCGGCGCCCGCGATCAAGGCGCTGTACTACCAGTCCGCGCCGTGGAAGCCGTGGGGGACCGACTCGCCGGGGCACGAGGCCATGCGGGCGGCCCTGTCGGGCGTCACCCCGAACGACGGGTACACCTCGGGCTGGGTGTGGGCGTACCCGCTCAAGGCGGCGCTGGAGAAGGCCGCGGAGAACAAGGACCTGACCCGCGCGGGCGTGCTGAACGCGGTGCGCGAGCTGGAGTCGGTCGACTACGAGGGGATGCTGCCCGAGGGGGCGGGCCGGTTCTCCGGGACGCCGGACGAGGCGCTGTTCCGGCAGTCGCTGATCTACCGGCCGGAGGAGGGGCAGCCCACGGGGGTGGGGATGGTGAAGGACTTCTTCACCGGGCCCACGGCGGAGGGGTTCCGGTTCGAGAAGCCCTGCTACACGTGACCCGTCGCGGCACGGACCGGGCACCGCTGCCGGCCCGTGCCGCCCCGTTACACCCGTTCCGGGGTCTTTCCGGCCGTACCTGTTACTCCGATCAGCCCAGTGGGTAGTCCGCCTGGACGCAGTGGACCGGGACGACGTGCGGAAGGACTACGCGACCGTCATGACCGATGTGGCGAGCAAGGGATCCCAACCGGGTGATGACCGCCCGGTGCTGACCAACCGTCAGGGGCATCCCGTCTACGACAACCAGAACCAGCGGACCGTCGGGGCACGGGGACCGGCCACGCTGGAGAACTACCAGTTCCTGGAGAAGATCAGCCACTTCGACCGCGAGCGCATCCCGGAACGGGTGGTGCACGCGCGAGGCGCGGTGGCTTTCGGTTACTTCGAGGCCTACGGCGGCTGGGGTGATGAGCCCATCGGGCGATACACCCGGGCGAAGCTGTTCCAGGAGAAGGGCAAGCGGACGGACGTGGCGGTGCGGTTCTCCACCGTCATCGGCGGCCGGGACTCCTCGGAGTGCGCCCGCGACCCGCGCGGGTTCGCGGTGAAGTTCTACACCGAGGACGGCAACTGGGACCTGGTCGGCAACAACCTGGCGGTGTTCTTCATCCGGGACGCCATCAAGTTCCCCGACGTCATCCACGCCCTCAAACCGGACCCCGTGACCCACCGGCAGGAGCCCAACCGGATCTTCGACTTCATGTCGCAGACGCCGGAGTCGATGCACATGCTGGTCAACCTGTTCAGCCCGCGCGGCATCCCCGCCGACTACCGGCACATGCAGGGCTTCGGGGTCAACACCTACGAGTGGCTCAACGGCGAGGGCGAGTCGATCCTGGTCAAGTACCACTGGATGCCCAAGGCCGGCGTCAAGAGCATGACCGCCGCCGACGCGGCGAAGATCCAGGCCACCGAGCTGGGCCACGCCACCAAGGACCTGTACGAGGCCATCGAGCGCGGCGACCACCCCGAGTGGGAGCTGCTCGTCCAGATCATGACCGAGGAGGAGCACCCCGAGCTGGACTTCGACCCGCTGGACGACACGAAGGTGTGGCCGGAGAACGAGTTCCCGGCCAAACCGGTCGGCCGCATGGTGCTCAACCGCAACGTGAGCGACTTCTTCGCCGAGAACGAGCAGATCTCCTTCGGCACCGGCGTGCTGGTCGACGGCCTGGACTTCTCCGACGACAAGATGCTCGTCGGCCGCACCTTCTCCTACAGCGACACCCAGCGCTACCGGGTCGGGACCAACTACCTCCAGCTCCCGGTCAACCAGCCGAAGGACGGGGTGCCGGTCCACACCAACCAGCGCGACGGCCAGATGGCCTACTTCAACGACACGGCCGGCACGAACCCGCACGTCAACTACGAGCCGTCGATCACCGGGGGCCTGCGCGAGGCCGAGTACCCCACGCACGACGAGCAGGGGCCGGTGATCCAGGGCAGGCTGACCCGCAAGCGCATCCCCCGGACCAACGACTACGCCCAGGCCGGGCAGCGCTACCTGCTCATGGAGCAGTGGGAGCGCGACGACCTGGTGCACAACTTCGTCACCCTGCTCTCGGAGTGCGACCGGCCGATCCAGGAGCGGATGGTCTGGCACTTCCTGCTCGTCGAGGACGACCTCGGCCTGCGGGTGGGGGAGGGCCTGGGCATCAGGCCCGCCGACGTCGCCCACCTGGAGCCGCTGGCGAGCCAGGACCTCACCGTCGAGGACCGCAAGCGGCTGGAGAACCTGGGCGCGAACGGCCCCCGGGACGTCGAGGGGCTCCAGATGACCCACTGCGTGCCGAACGAGCGCGTGAAGCTCGCCTGAGCGCCCACCGCGCCCGCGGCCGGGGGATCCCCGGTCGTGGGCGCGCAGGGTCGGGCGCGCAGGGTCGGGCGCGCAGGGTCGGGCGCGCAGGGTCGGGCGCGGCAGGGTCGGGCGCGGCAGGGTCGGGCGCGGCAGGGTCGGGCGCGGCAGGGTCGGGCGCGGCAGGGTCGGGCGCGGCAGGGTCGGGCGCGGCAGG